>NZ_BCPP01001045.1:0-2336 GCF_016586125.1 Burkholderia sp. E168m23 | reverse complement strand
GAAGGTGCGCCACGCACGCGTCGCGATCAGCACGAACGGGAACACGACCGCGAGCTGAGGCTTGATCGCGAGCAGCCCGATCAGCACGCCCGCGAGCACCGGACGCTTGCCGAGCAGATGCAGCGCGAGTGCCGCGAGGCCGGCGGTCAGGATGCTGTTCTGACCGAACAGCGCGGACATGCACACCGCCGAATACGCGATGACGACCACCATCGCGGCGCGCGGCACGGGAAGATGCGCACGCAGTCCCGACAACCGCGAGACGGCGAGCGCGTAGCATAAAAGACTGCCCGCGAAAAAGAGGAAGTAAGCGGGCAGGAAAGGCACGAGGGCAACCGGCGCGATGAACAGCAGCATCGTCGGCGGATAGAGCCAGGGAAGCGGCCGGTGTTGGAGAAACGCACCGAAGTGCGCGAACTCGGCCTGCACGAATGACGAAGCGTCGTAGGCCGATGCGGCATGGCCTTGCAACACGAGATGCGATGCGGTCCAGAAGACCGAGAAGTCGGTGCCGGGGCGGGCCGTGGCGTTCGACGTGAAGCCGTTGGTGACGACGCCCCAGACGATCACCAGCGCAGCGAAGAGCATCAGCATGATGCAGCTGTACGGAATGATCCGGTCCGCCGTTAGCCATTGAGCACAGCGTATTGCGCGATCGCGCGTTCCACGATTGGCTGTGTACATGATGCCCCGTCTGTCGTGTGGCCGCGTGGTCTGTCGCAGCCGTTTGATGTTGTCGTGCCTGCGGATCGATCGCTCTGAAATGGCGTTGTCCGTGAATTCATTGTTGAAGAAAAAATCGCGTGATGCAAACCGCGCACGGTCGGCCGACATTGAATGTGTTCAGCGATTCGGGTGAAAACCGCCATTTCTGGTATGAGAAAACGCCATTACCGGGATTCGTGTTTCTGGCCTGAAACATTCCGCGATTTTTACCGGCTGTGCGTGCCGCCGGACCCGCGACGCCCGAGCGGCTCGCGGGGTTCGGGAAAATCCCGAGAAAATTTTTTAGGCCCTTTGTGCAGCGCGGCGACGGCGTTTCATGCCGGCTGCATTCGCCGGCACCGCATATATCAAAGTTGAAACATTTCGGCTGCCGGGCGTTTGACGGGCGGCCGTGTGGATCGCCGGAACCCTTGGTGCGCCTCGATTCCGCCCGGGATGGTCCGCTCTTTGCGTAAGCGTTGGCACGGCAGTCGACGACGTGACGACCGGGCGGTTCAGGCAAACAGCAGAGGAACCGGCTCGCGAATCACCTGCGGAAAAGACGGGCCGGAGCGCGTCGGGGAATACGCCGCTCCAGGTCGATCAACCGCGGCAACCGTCGTCGAACGACCAACGAGACCCGATAGCTTCCGGGCAATAAGAAATCGGCATGGCGGTACATGGGGAATAAAAATGAACGACCACAGCACATCGCGGATCGCAAGCCGCGTTAAAGACACATTGCAGCTTTGCCGGGAGTTCATCTCTCGTTCAACCGAATTCCATGCGTCGAACGGCAGTCGTGCCGTTCCGGTCGCTCGACTCGCCCGGTTCATCCGGCCGGTCGAACCGTACACGCGTCTCTCATGCTCCGTCTCGCCGATATCCGTTCGCACGGACCGGGGTGGTCCACCCCGTTTCCGCGACTGATCGTCGGTTGCCGATTTCCAGAGTAGTGCCGGTGGTGCCAGCCCCCGACGTCCTGACCGACGAAGGGTATTTCATAGCAGTCCGAAAGGAGAGTGCTCATGTCGAGAATCATCGAAAAGATCGCCTGGTTCGTCGAGGATCAGGACGGTGTGACGGCCATCGAATACGGCCTGATCGCCGCGCTGATCGCGATCGGCATCGTCGGTGCGCTGACGACGGTCGGTACGGATCTGAAGACCGTCTTCAACACGGTCGCCGACGATCTGGATTCGGTCGTAGCAGCCATTTGACGAACGGTACGACGAACGACCCTCCGGATTGTTCGTCGGCACCACACGGCATCAACAACCTGCCTCGACGTATCGATGCCGGATCATCCGATCCAGCCGGCGCGCCAGGCTTCGAAAGTGACTACGCAAGGAGATCATCATGTCCAAGTTCATTCAACAAGTCGGCCGTTTCGTCCGCGATGAAGACGGTGTGACGGCCATCGAATACGGCCTGATCGCCGCGCTGATCGCCATCGGCATCATTGCCGCGCTGTCGACGGTCGGCAAGGACCTCAAGACCGTGTTCACCACGATCGCGGACGACCTCGATTCGGCGGTCGCAGCCATCTGATGGACCGTGCCGCGGACGGCTCGGCTGGTGCAGCGTTCGAGCCGTCCCCGGCGATTCCGTCAACCGGAAACCGGAGACCG
>NZ_BCPP01001044.1:0-2346 GCF_016586125.1 Burkholderia sp. E168m23 | reverse complement strand
TCGTGCAGGTGCTGCACAACCTGCTCGACAACGCATCGAAATTCTCGCCGCACGGCGGCCGAATCGACGTTGGCGCGCGAATCGAAGGGCCATTGGTGGCGATCAGCGTCGTCGATCACGGCGTCGGCATCGCACCCGGCGCGCTCGAAACGATCTTCGACCTGTTCGAACAGGAAGGTGCGACGGGCCGCTCCCCGTCCGGCGGTTTCGGGCTCGGGCTCGCGATCTGCCGGTCGTTCGTCGAACTGCACGGCGGGCGGATCGTCGCGGAAAGCGGCGGGCCCGGCCACGGTGCGACGTTCACGGTATGGCTGCCGATCGCGCAAATGGCGCGCAACGAGCACACCGCACCGCCCGCGCCTGCCGCGCCCGGGCAGCCGGCCGTCGAGCCGCTGCGCATCGTCGTCGTCGACGACAACCGCGACTCGGCCGATACGCTCGCGGTGCTGCTGCAACTGAAAGGGCACGCGCCGCGCGTCGCGTACGACGCGAACGAAGCGCTCGCGCTCGCCCGCGACTACGCACCGCAGTTGATGATCCTCGACCTGACGATGCCGGACGTCGACGGCTTCACGCTGTTGCAGGAACTGCGCGCGATCGATGCGCTGCGCGACACGACCTGCGTCGCGCTGTCCGGCCACGCGCGTGCGTCCGACCTCGAACGCACCGCGCAGGCGGGCTTCGACGATCATCTCGTGAAGCCCGTCGAGATGGCCGTGCTCGACGCGCTACTGCAGCGCGTCGCACGCCAGGTTCAAGGGACGCCGTAGGGCTCACGCCATCGCGCGGCACATCGCCGCGCACGCCTCGCACGTGAGCGCGCAGCGGCGGCAATGCTCGTGCGCATGCCGCGAACACTCGGCCGCACACAGGTCGCATGCGTGCGCGCACAGCGCGCAAATGCGCGGCGCGAGCCCGCTGCGGCGTGCCATCGCGCCCGACGCGAAGCGGCACAGCTGCGCGCATTCGATGTCGAGCGCGATGCAGGTCGCCAGCGCGTGCACGTCGCGCTCCGCGAGGCAGGCGGCCGCACAGGTATCACATGCGTGCGCGCAGGCGTCGCACGCGGCCATGCAGTTGTCGTATTGATCGGTCATCGCAGTGCTCCCGGTTTCGGTTCGTGTCGTCGTCATGGCGCAAGCTTCACCTTCATCCAGCCCGGCTCGCGCACGTCGAACGCGCGATACGCATCGATCGCGTTGGTCAGCGGCTCGGTGCGCGTGAGCACCGACAGCGGGTCGAATGCGCCGCTACGCACGAGCTCGACGAGCGGCGGCGTCACCGTCCGGTGATTGCAGTTGCCCATCTTGATCGTCAGGTTGCGGTTCATCGCCTCGCCGATCGGAAACACGCGCGCGGCCGGCGGGTACACGCCGATCACCGAGATCGTGCCGGCCTTCGCGACCGCGCGCACCGCCCATTGCAGCACCTGCGACGGCCCGTCGCCCGGCACCCAGTTGCGGCCGTCCGGCTTGCGGTGCGGCACGATCGCGTCGACTTCGGCATCGAACGCGCGCGCGGCGTCGCGATCGGCCGCGGCCGGCCCGTGCGTCGCGCGCATCGCGTCGACGCCCACCGCGTCGATCACGCGATCGACGCCGATCCCGCCGGTGAGCCGCAGCACCGTATCGACCGGATCGTCCTCGGAAAAATCGACGATCTCGGCGCCCTGCGCGCACGCCATCTCGAGCCGCGACGCGATGCGGTCGATCGCGATCACGCGCCCGGCGCCCATCAGCTTCGCGCTCGCGATCGCGAACTGCCCGACCGGCCCCGCGCCGAACACGGCAACCGTATCGCCCGGCTTCACTTCCGCGAGCTGCGCGCCGAAATAGCCGGTCGGGAAAATGTCCGACATCAGGATCGCGCGATCGTCGTCAATCTCGTCGGGTAGCCGAATCAGGCTCGCATGCGCAAGCGGCGTGCGCGCGTATTCGGCCTGCAGCCCGTCGACCGGGCCCGTTTCGGCCGGCCCGCCGAAGAACGACGTGCCCGCACGCGGCCCGCCAGGATTCGCGACGTCGCATTGCGCGGTATAGCCCGCGCGGCAGTAGGCGCAACTGCCGCATGCGATCGTCGACGGAATCAGCACGCGATCACCGCGCCGCAGGTTACGCACGTCGCGCCCGACCGCCTCGACGATGCCGACGCCTTCGTGGCCGAGAATCGTGCCCGGCTTCATGCCGCCGAGCGTGCCGCGCACCATGTGCAGATCGGTGCCGCAGATCGCGCTGGCGGTAAGACGCACGACCGCGTCGGTCGTCGCGGAGACTTCCGGATCGGGCACCGTGTCGATGCGAATATCGCCGATGCCGTGAAATACGACTGCTTTCATGTCAGGCCCTC
>NZ_BCPP01001043.1:0-2352 GCF_016586125.1 Burkholderia sp. E168m23 | reverse complement strand
GAAATACGAAGTGTCGGCGCTGATCGCGCGCGGCGCGGACGGCCGCTCGGCTGCGTTCCCGCTCGCGCAGAACGTGCACCACAACGGCATCCTCGCGCTGACGGTCGTACCGGCGCCGGCCGCCGATGCGGCCCGCGTCGAGGAAGCGCAGCAGGCGGCGATCCGGATCGCCGATACGCTCGGCTACGTCGGCGTGCTGTGCGTCGAGTTCTTCGTGCTGGAGGACGGCTCGTTCGTCGCGAACGAAATGGCGCCGCGCCCGCACAACTCCGGCCACTACACGGTCGATGCGTGCGCAACGAGCCAGTTCGAGCAGCAGGTGCGCGCGATGACGCGCATGCCGCTCGGCAATCCGCGCCAGCATTCGCCGGCCGCGATGCTGAACATCCTCGGCGACGTGTGGTTCCCCAACGGGGCGGCGGCTGACGCCGTCACGCCGCCGTGGGACACGGTCGCCGCGATGCCGGCTGCCCACCTGCACCTGTACGGCAAGGAAGAAGCGCGCGTCGGCCGCAAGATGGGCCACGTGAACTTCACGGCCGAGACGCGCGACGAAGCCGTCGCGGCGGCCACCGCATGCGCGCAGCTGCTGCGCGTGCCGCTCGACTGAGGCGCGGGCCGATGTCCATCGATCTCCCGACGCACGTGACGCCCGCGCAAATCGACGCGGCCGCCGCGCTGCTCGATGCGGGCCAGCTCGTCGCGTTTCCGACCGAAACCGTCTACGGGCTCGGCGGCGATGCAGCGAACCCCGAGGCCGTCGCGCGCATTTACGCGGCGAAGGGGCGGCCCGCGAATCATCCGGTGATCGTGCATCTGCCGCCCGGCGGCGATCCGGGCTACTGGGCCGACGATCTGCCGGCCGACGCGCACGCGCTGATCGAGGCATTCTGGCCGGGGCCGCTCACGCTGATCCTGAAGCGCCACGCGCGCATTCCGGATGCCGTGAGCGGCGGGCAGGATTCGGTCGGGCTGCGCTGTCCGTCGCATCCGGTCGCGCAGGCGCTGCTGGCCGCGTTCAGCGCGCGGCGCGGCGGCCATGGCGGCGTGGCCGCGCCGTCCGCGAACCGGTTCGGCCACGTGAGCCCGACGACCGCGCAACACGTGCGCGACGAATTCGGCGATACCGTGCACGTGCTCGACGGTGGCGCATCCGAAGTCGGCATCGAATCGACGATTCTCGACCTGTCGCGCGGCTTCCCGGCGCTGCTGCGCCCGGGCCACGTGACGCCGCAACAGATCGCCGATGTGCTCGGCCGCGCGCCGAAGCTGCCGGACGGCAGCGATGCGACCGCGCCGCGCGCATCGGGCACGCTGAAAGCGCATTACGCGCCGCGTACGCCGCTCGCGCTGCTGCCGTTCGACGCGCTCGAGCCGTTGCTCGCGGCCGCGCAAACCGACGGCGAACGCGTCGCGCTCGTCGCCCGCGCGTCGCGGGCCGGGCACTGGGCGCAGGCCGACGGCGTGCATTTCATCGCGGCGCCGGAAGATCCGCAGGCCTATGCACGCGACCTGTACGGGATGCTGCGGGCGCTCGACCGCGCGCAGGTCGCGCGCATCCTCATCGAGAAGCTGCCCGAGACCGTCGAATGGATCGCGGTCAACGATCGCCTCGGCCGCGCGGCGGCCGCATTCGAAGCGCGCGACTGACGCATCCGTCCGCATCCGTTCATATCCATCCGCACCAACGAAAAACGCCCGACCGGCGAACCGGTCGGGCGTTTTCGTTTGGGCGCGTGGCCGGCGGCTTACTTGCCGACGCCCGATTTCGCGATCTGCTGCTGGACGTACTGCGCGAACAGCGCATGCAGGTGCGTCGTCGGGTGGACCGTATCGGCGAACATGTAGGTCTGGTCCGCGTTCGCGACCGTGTAGGTCTGCGGCGAGCAGAACAGCGACGAGCCGAACGCGGTCGCGTTCGCGACGCCGTACTGCGTGGCGGCCTGGACCATCGCCTTCAGGTTGCACGCGGTGTCGGTATTCGACACGCTGAAGCCGTTCGCCTGGTAGTTGGCCGCGATGCCGTCCTGCCACGTGAACGCATCGACCACCACATACTTCGTCGGGTCGACCTTCAGCGCGGCGAGCGTGCCGACCAGCGTCTTGTTGAACAGCCCCGACAGTTGCGTGAACGCGGCCTGCGTGCCGCCCTGCAGCGCGAGCGGCGTGCCGCCGATGTCCGGCACGTTCGAGACGAACACGTGCGTCGCGCCTGCCGCGACGATCTGCTGGACGATCCCGCCGAGCTGCTGCGCGGCCAGGCCGATCGCCTGCGCGGCCGCGAGCTGCGCGGCCGGCGTGTTGCCTTGCGCCTGTGCGACCTGGGCCTGGTAGAAGATGTCGTTCGCGCCG
>NZ_BCPP01001042.1:0-2354 GCF_016586125.1 Burkholderia sp. E168m23 | reverse complement strand
ACGCGGTGATCGCGAAGCTGTTGCCGAAGGCCGACCCGGTGCACAAGGTCACGATCATCCCGCGCGGTCGCGCGCTGGGCGTCACGTGGCAGTTGCCGGAGCATGACAACGAGACGTATTCGAAGGATTACCTGCTGGACCGCCTCGCGATCCTGTTCGGTGGCCGGGTGGCCGAAGAGCTGTTCATGAACCTGGTCAGCACCGGCGCATCGGACGACTTCAACAAGGCCACGCAGACCGCGCGTGCGATGGTGGCTCGTTTCGGCATGACCGACGCACTCGGGCCGATGGTCTACGTCGACGACGAGAACGATGCGTCGCCGTTCGGCCGCGGCTTCACACGTACGATCTCGGAAGCGACGCAGCAGAAGGTCGACTCGGAAATCCGCCGCGTGCTAGACGAACAGTACAACCTCGCACGCCGCCTGCTCGAAGACAACCGCGACAAGGTCGAGGCGATGACGGCCGCACTGATGGAGTGGGAGACGATCGACGCCGATCAGATCAACGACATCATGGAAGGCCGTCCGCCGCGCTCGCCGAAGAGCTCGCCGGCTGTCGGCGGCGATTCGTCGGGCGGTGGCAGCGCCGAGGTCAAGCCCGGCAGCGCGCCGGCGCCGGCTACGCCGGCGGCATAATCTCCGCTTTAACGCCGTTCACGGGCTGGTGTGGCTTCACACCGGCCCGTTTTGCATTCATCCACGCCCGTTGCTCGTGTCCGATTCCGCTGTGTCCCCATTCATTCCCGCTCCGCTCCAGTGCGGCCGCTTCGAACTGACGTTCGAACGCCCGCTCGTGATGGGCATCCTCAACGCCACGCCCGATTCGTTCTCCGACGGCGGCCGCTTCCTCGCGCGCGACGATGCGCTGCGCCAGGCCGAGCGGATGATCGCCGACGGCGCGGACCTGCTCGACATCGGCGGCGAATCGACGCGCCCCGGTGCGCCGCCGGTGCCGCTCGACGAGGAGCTCGCGCGCGTGATTCCGCTCGTCGAGGCGCTGCGGCCGCTCAACGTGCCGCTGTCGATCGATACCTACAAGCCGGCCGTGATGCGCGCGGCGCTGGCCGCCGGCGCGGATCTGATCAACGACATCTGGGGGTTCCGCCAGCCGGGTGCGATCGATGCGGTGCGCGACGGCAACAGCGGCCTGTGTGCGATGCACATGCTCGGCGAGCCGCAGACGATGCAGGTCGGCGAGCCCGACTACGGCGACGTCGTGACCGACGTCCGCGATTTTCTCGCTGCGCGCGCCGAGGCGCTGCGCGACGCGGGGGTGGCGGCGGAGCGCATCTGCGTCGACCCCGGCTTCGGGTTCGGCAAGGCGGTCGTCGACGACAACTATGCGCTGCTGGCCGCGTTGCCGGACACGGCGCCCGCGCGGCCCGACGGCCGCGCTTATCCGATTCTCGCGGGCATGTCGCGCAAGTCGATGCTCGGTGCGGTGATCGGCGGCAAGCCGCCGATGGAACGCGTCGCGGCGAGCGTGGCGGCCGCGGTGTGCGCGGTCGAGCGGGGCGCCGCGATCGTGCGCGTGCACGACGTCGCGGCGACGGTCGATGCGCTGAAAGTATGGAATACCGTGCGCGCAGCCGCACGGCAACGATAAGCAAGTCAGAAAGACGAAGGAGGAAGGACTCATGGGACGTCGATATTTCGGCACGGACGGCATTCGCGGCACGGTGGGCGAAGCGCCCATCACGCCGGACTTCGTATTGCGCCTCGGCTACGCGGCCGGCAAGGTACTGGCCGGCTCGGCCGACGTCGCGGCAGGCTCGCGTCCGACGGTGTTGATCGGCAAGGACACGCGCGTGTCGGGCTACATGCTCGAAGCCGCGCTCGAGGCCGGATTCTCGGCGGCCGGCGTCGACGTGATGCTGGCTGGCCCGATGCCGACGCCCGGCGTCGCGTACCTGACGCGTGCGCTGCGTCTGTCGGCCGGTGTGGTGATCAGCGCGTCGCACAACCCTTATCACGACAACGGGATCAAGTTTTTCTCGGCTGACGGCAACAAGCTGCCCGACGACACCGAAGCCGCGATCGAAGCGTGGCTCGACAAGCCGCTCGAATGCGCGCCGTCCGACGGGCTCGGCAAGGCGCGTCGCCTTGACGACGCGGCCGGCCGCTACATCGAGTTCTGCAAGAGCACGTTTCCGGCCGCGTTCGACCTGCGCGGCCTGAAGCTCGTGATCGATTGCGCGCATGGCGCCGCGTATCAAATTGCACCGCACGTGTTCCACGAACTCGGCGCGGACGTCATCCCGATCGGCGTCGCGCCGAACGGCTTCAACATCAACGACGGCGTCGGCGCGACTGCGCCGGACGCGTTGGTGCGCGCGGTGCGGGCGAACCATG
>NZ_BCPP01001041.1:0-2354 GCF_016586125.1 Burkholderia sp. E168m23 | reverse complement strand
TCGTCGTCGGCGAACAGCGTCAGCTCGCGTTCCTTCTGCTCGACGCGTGCGTCGGAGCCCTTGAAGTCGAAGCGCGTCGAAATTTCCTTGTTCGACTGCTCGATGGCGTTCTTCACTTCGATCATGTTCGCTTCGGAAACGACGTCGAACGATGGCATGGCATTCTCCCTAGAGATGCGGGCACCCGGCTCACGCACGGGCACTCGCTATAATTGCGGACTGTTTGCCATTTTACCGATGCCCCTCCGTTTGCCCAAGGCCGGCCATGCGCCGCCCGGGCCGACGTGACCGCGAATGCCGATGCCCCCTGACGATTCCGCCCTGTCGCTGCTTCCCGACCATCCGCTCGCCGCGCACAACACGTTCGGCATCGCCGCGCGTGCGCGCTTCGCCGCGCGCATCACGCAGGCGGCGCAGTTCGAGGCGCTGCATCGCGACCCGCGGGTCGCGAACCTGCCGCAGCTCGTGCTCGGCGGCGGCAGCAACATCGTGTTCACGCGCGATTTCGACGGCGTCGTGCTGCTCGACGAGATCGCGGGCCGCCGCGTCGTGCGCGAGGACGACGACGCGTGGTACGTCGAGGCCGGCGGCGGCGAGAACTGGCACGCGTTCGTCGCGTGGACGCTCGAGCACGGGATGCCGGGCCTCGAGAATCTCGCGCTGATCCCGGGCACCGTCGGCGCCGCGCCGATCCAGAACATCGGCGCGTACGGCCTCGAGATGAAGGCGTATTTCGATTCGCTGGTCGCGGTGGAGCTGGCGACGGGGCGCCGCGAGCGCTTCGACGCCGCGCGCTGCGCGTTCGGTTACCGCGACAGTTTCTTCAAGCGGGAAGGGCGCGGCCGGTTCGCGATCGTCGCGGTGACGTTCCGGCTGCCGAAGCAATGGACGCCGCGGCTCGGCTATGCGGACGTCACGCGCGAGCTCGACGCGCGCGGCATCACGCCCGAGGCGGCAACGCCGCGCGACGTGTTCGATGCGGTCGTCGCGATCCGCCGCGCGAAGCTGCCCGATCCGCTGGTGCTCGGCAACGCGGGCAGTTTCTTCAAGAATCCGGTGATCGACGCCGCGCAATTCGATGCGCTGCGCGCTCGCGCGCCGGATGTCGTGTCGTATCCGCAGCCGGACGGGCAGGTGAAGCTCGCGGCCGGCTGGCTGATCGACCGCTGCGGCTGGAAGGGGCGCGCGCTCGGCGCGGCGGCCGTGCACGACCGCCAGGCGCTCGTGCTCGTCAATCGCGGCGGCGCGACCGGCGCCGACGTGCTGGCGCTGGCGCGGGCCATCCAGGCCGACGTGCGCGCGCAGTTCGGCGTCGAGCTGGAGGCGGAACCGGTCTGCCTGTAACGTAGCGCGCGCCGGTTTTGGCGCGCCCAAACGAAAGCGCCGATCGTCGACCGGCGCTTTTTTTACGCGTGTGCGTTGAGCGGCGCGTCAGTGCTTGAGGCGGCCGAGCAGCAGGAATTCCATCAGCGCCTTCTGCACGTGCAGGCGGTTTTCCGCTTCGTCCCACACGACACTCTGCGGGCCGTCGATCACGCCGGCCGTCACTTCCTCGCCGCGGTGCGCGGGCAGGCAGTGCATGAAGAGGGCATCCGGATTCGCATGGCCCATCATTTCCTCGTCGACGCACCAGTCGGCGAATGCCTGCTTGCGCGCCTCGTTCTCGGCCTCGAAACCCATGCTCGTCCACACGTCGGTCGTCACGAGATCGGCGCCCTTGCACGCTTCGTTCGGATCGTCGAACACCTCGTAGAACGGCGCGCTGTCGGGCGACACGAGCTTCATGTCGAGCGCATAGCCGGGCGGCGTCGACAGGCGCAGCTTGAAGCCGAGGATCTGCGCGGCCTCGATCCACGTGTAGAGCATGTTGTTCGCGTCGCCGACCCACGCGACGGTCTTGCCGGCGATCGGGCCGCGGTGCTCGTAGTACGTGAAGATGTCGGCGAGCACCTGGCACGGATGGTATTCGTTCGTCAACCCGTTGATCACCGGCACGCGGGAATTCTGTGCGAAGCGCGTGATCACGTCCTGCTCGAACGTGCGGATCATGATGATGTCGACCATTCGCGAGATGACCTGCGCGGAATCCTCGACGGGCTCGCCGCGGCCGAGCTGCGTGTCGCGCGTGCTCATGAACACGGCGTGGCCGCCGAGCTGGAAGATCCCGGCCTCGAACGACAGGCGCGTACGCGTCGAGCTCTTCTCGAAGATCATCGCGAGCGTGCGGTCGTGCAGCGGGTGATAGGTTTCGTAGTTCTTGAACTTGCGCTTCAGGATACCCGTGCGTTCGAGCACGTACTCGTAGTCTTCCAGCGAGAAATCCTTGAACTGCAGGTAGTGACGAATGGTTTTGG
>NZ_BCPP01001040.1:0-2360 GCF_016586125.1 Burkholderia sp. E168m23 | reverse complement strand
ACGACGATGCGATCGCGCTACAGCTCGCGTCGTGCTACGGCTTTGCCGGCACACCCGAGGCCGGCCTCGCGGCGCTCGACCATTTCGGCGATCCGGCCGCGCTGCCCGACGCGGCGCGCGGGCGCATCCAGCTGGCGCGCTCGGCACTGCTGCTGCGCGCCGGCCGGCGCGACGAGGCCGCACGCGCGACCATCGACAGCGAAAACGTGCTGACGGCCGCGCAATTCGGGCTGCCGACGGAACGGCTCTACCAGGGTCAGCCGCTGCACGGCAAGCGGCTGCTGATCCTCAGCTACGGCGGGGTCGGCGATCAGCTTCAGTACGCGCGCTATCTGCATGCGCTCGACGCGCTCGGCTGCGCCGGCGTGACCGTGATCGTACCCGACGCGCTGACGGGCCTGCTGCGCGAGACGTTCCCGCGCATCGAATTCGTCGGCGCGCACGGCGCGTGGGTCGACACGTCGCAGCTCGCCCACGACTACTGGTGCTCGTTCCTGATGCTCGCCGCGCTGTTCGGTTACGCGCCGACGCCGGAAGGCATGCCGGCCCCGTACCTGACGTGCCCGCCCGCGCATGCGGCCGCGTGGCGCGAGCGCGTATCGCACGACGGCCATGCACCCGGCACGCGTCGCATCGGGCTGAACTGGCGCGGACGCGACGAAAGCGATGCGCGCTTCCATCGTGCGGCCAGCCTGCGCGATTTCGCGCCGCTCGCGCGGATGCACGGCTACGCCGCGTACTGTCTCAATCGCGATCTGTCCGCGCAATCCGAGCAATCGGACCTGCCGGTCACCTTCCCGCATCACGCGATCGGCGATTTCGGCGATCTTGCCGCGCTGATGCTCGCGATGGACGCCGTCGTGACCACCTGCACCGCCCACATCCATCTCGCCGGCGCACTCGGCGTGCCGGCCGTGCTGCTGCTCAGCCCGAAAGCGGACGCGCGCTGGGAAACCGGCTCGCGCACCGCGCTCTACCCCGGCATCCGGATCGTGCGCGCCGCGCACGTCGGTCGATGGGACGATGCGATCGACCGCGCGATGGCGCTGGTGCTCGGCGGTTTCGGGAAGGATTGAGATTCGACGGCCGCGCGAGCGGGCCGCGGTACCGGGCCCGCACCCGCGCCGGTTGCGTTACACCAGCACCCGATCGCCGCTTTGCGCGGCGAACGCGCGGCCATGCCGCCGCCCCATGCGCGCCAGCAGCACGAAGCAACGGGCCGCTGGCCGGCCTGCGCCGCCCGATTGCCTGACGAGGCTGTCGGATACGCCGCGCGCGATCGCCGACTCGTCGCCGCACGCACCGGCGATGACGCCCGCGTAATAGTGCCGGGCCGCCAGCTCGCGGCCGCCCGCGTCGAGCGGGCTCATCCGCTGAATGCGGCGCGCGACGGTCGTCAGACCATCGAGATAGGGCGCGACATCGATCGGCGCATCGGTCGACTCGGCGCCCAGTTGCCACAGCATGTCGGCCAGCTCGGCGAGCGCGACCAGGTCGCGCACATCGGTCGCCTGCGTGCCCGTTCCGCCTCCGGCTTTCGTCCCCGCCATGCCCACGTCCCCTTTGCGATTCGTCCCAACCGCGACACGCACCCGGCGCGCCGCCCTGCCCGCTTCAGCACTCACGCCGCCGCCGGCGACCGCCATGAAAAGCGGATGCCCTGCGCCCACGCGACGCCGGCATCCACGATGATCTGCCGGTCGGTCTCGCTTTCCACGCCTTCGACGACGACGTGCCGCGCCCCTTCATGCGCAAATGCGATCAGCCGGCGAAACTGGTAACGCCCGATCGCGTTGCGCTTGATCAGCGACAGGACCGACCGGTCGAGCTTCACGATGTCGGGGTTGCCGACCACCAGATTGTTCAACGCGCTGAAACCGACGCCGAAATCGTCGATCGCGATCCGGCATCCGGCTTGCCGGAAGCGGTTCACGAACGACCGGCCCGCGACGGGGTTCAGCGGCCCCGTCTCCGTGATCTCGATCACCAGCCGCGCCGCCACCGACGGCTCGCGCTCGAGCCGCCTGAAAATCGCCAGCCACGCGTCGTCGACCACCGCGCTTGCCGCCGCGACGTTGCAACCGTACACGGCAGCCGGATCGGCGCGCAGCGCATCGATCGTGCGGCCGACCACCAGCCGGTCGAACCAGCGCATCAGTCCAAGCGCTTCCAGCCGCGGCAGGAAGGCGAGCGGCGGCAGTGCATCGCGCTCGCCCCACCGCAGCCGCGCGAGGCATTCCTGGTACAGCACGCCACCCGACAGGTCGGCGCGGCACACGGGCTCGTGCGCGAATCCGAGCCGGCTTTCGACGAAACTGCGTACCGACGCAAGATCGCGATGATCGTCCGCGCGCCGAACA
>NZ_BCPP01001039.1:0-2363 GCF_016586125.1 Burkholderia sp. E168m23 | reverse complement strand
TGTGCGCCGAACGGCAGCGTCAACAGGTCGGGCACATGGCCGAACTGGAGCCCGGTGACGACCGGAATCCCGACCACCGCGCGCACCTGGTCGATCATCGCCTGCATGTCGTAGCCGTTGTCGTACTCGAACGGCCGCGCGCCGGTGAACTGGCCGAGCACGAGCGCCTGCTGCCGCGCGAGCAGCCCCGACAGGTGCAGTTGATAGATCATCCGCTCGATCCGGAATGGCTGCTCGTTGACGTCTTCGATGAACAGGATGCCGCCCTCGATGTCGGGCATGTACGGCGTGCCGACCAGCGACGTGAGGATCGCGAGGTTGCCGCCCCACAGCGTGCCCGTCACGTTCGCCGTCTGCACCTGCGGTGCATCGGCGACGATCGTCGTGCTGGGCTGCGTCAGCGTCTGCCAGAAATGCTGCATCGTGAAGTCGCTCGGCGTTTCGGCGCCGAAATCCGCCGACAGCATCGGGCCGCCGAACGTCTTGATGCGCGCCTTCGCGTACAGCGCCAGCTGGATCGCCGTGAAATCGCTGTGACCGACGAGCGCGATCGGCTGGTCGCGCAGCCGGCGTTCGAGCCCGCGATAGTCGAGCCCGTGCAGGATGCGCGCGGCGCCGTAGCCGCCGCGCACCGCGAGCGCGATGTCCGGCAGCGGCCGCCCGGGATCGGCGAGGCGGTTCAGGTCGCCTGCCCGTTCGCCGTCGGTGCCGCCGAAACGCTGGAAGCGCCGCTGCGTCGCCTCGATGTTCTCGATGCGCTGCTGCGCGGTGCTCAGGCGCTCGAGCGCGCGGTTGATCGCGTCGGGGTCGTGCGGATAGCCGGACGGCGCCAGCAGGCGGATGGTGTAGGACGCAGCGGGCTGGAAGGACATGGCGAAAGGTATCGGGGTCGTCAAACCTGCTTAGAGGGTCCGAACCGGGTCCGGTTCACGAAAACCGTGCACGCCCGGGACGCCGCGGGCGGCAAGAGGTGGCCTATGACGCGCCGGATTCAGCGTCGCGGGCAAGCCGCGCCTCGCGCAACGCGCGCCGGCGCTCGGCGAAGAACGACTTCAGCGCGGCGCCGCACTCGTCGGCGAGCACGCCGCCGGTCACTTCGGTGTGGTGGTTCAGCTGCGGATTCGCGAATGCGTCGATCACGCTGCCGCACGCGCCCGTCTTCGGGTCGGCCGCGCCATAGACCACCCGCGCGATGCGGGCGTGCATGATCGCGCCAGCGCACATCAGGCATGGCTCGAGCGTCACGTACAGCTCGCAGCCGGGCATCCGGTAATTCTGCAGATGTTGCGCCGCCATGCGCAGCGCGGCCATTTCGGCATGCGCGGACGGGTCGTGCCCGCCGATCGGATGATTGAAGCCGCGGGCGATCACTTCGTCGCCACGCACGAGCACCGCGCCGACCGGCACTTCGCCGGCCGCGCGCGCCTCTTCGGCGGCGGCTTGTGCAAGACGCATGAAATGTAGGTCGCGCGCCGATGCGGACGCGGTTTCTTGAATGGGAGAATCGGCGGCGGGATCAGTGGCCGCGGCGGCTGCCGAGCGAGCTGCGTCGTGCAGCGCGTCGGACGTCACATCGGCCCCGCTTCGGCGGACGCTTCGTCGAGCCCGCGCTCGCACAGGCGTTCCGCGATGCGCCGGCAGTAGTCGCGCGGCATCACCATCGGGCCGCCGCGCAGCGATTCGAGCGCCATGTCGAGCGCGAGGATCTTCGCCTGCAGCCGGCAGCGCGCGGCACGGTCGCTGACCGCCTGCACTTCGTCGTGCAGGTTGCGCAGCGCGCGCAGTTGCTCGACGGCCGGCGGCACGAAGCCCGCGTTCTTCAGGATACGGTTGGCCACCCGCACCTCCTCGGGCACGAGCAGGTCGTCATCCAGCGCCTGCGGCGCGCCGGTACCCGGCAAATCGTCGAACTCGCCCCGCGCGGCGGCGGCGGCAATACGTTGTTCGACCAGGGCGTCAAGCAATCTCATCAGTCAATCGGAACAATGCGGCAGGCCGAATTCTAGCAGGGTGACGCCGGTATGACAGGCCCTTCGAATACATGCTCGATATTGTATTTTTAGGGGCCGAATCGCAGCGCATGCGCGCCGATCGCCGTCACTTGCCGCTCTGCTGCGCCGCAGCAGGCTGAGCGCCGTTCGGACGCCTCCCGACGGAGGTGAGGTCCGGGCCATTTTCTTATCCACGACGATCCAGCAGGCGCCTGCCGACCCGGCAAAAACGCCAGCCGCCCTGCTTCCGTTGCCCGCTTACGCCGTCACCGTTTCCGGCTGCGCCTTCGCGAACGGGCGGAACATCGTCGCGATCAGGAACGCGCCGAGCCCGATCGCGAACGAGCCGAGGTACAGCCAGCCGTAGCTGCC
>NZ_BCPP01001038.1:0-2365 GCF_016586125.1 Burkholderia sp. E168m23 | reverse complement strand
GGCCCGGGTTGATCGCGAGCCACTGGCCCGGGAACACTTCGCCCGCGCCGATCTCGACGCCCTTCAGCGCGATCCGGTACGCGTTCGGCCGCAGTTCGAGGTTGTCGCGGATATGGATCACCGGCGGCAGGAAGCCGATTTCCTGCGCGAATTTCTTGCGGATGCTCTTGATGCGCTTGAGCAGCTCGCCGTCGCTGTTCTTGTCGACCAGCGGGATCAGCCGGTAGCCGACTTCGAGGCCGAGCGGGTCGATCAGCTGCACGTCGTCCCAGGTCGCTTCGTGGCTGTCGGCCGGCAGCACCGCGGGCGGTGCGATGTCGGTCACGTCGCCGGCCGCCTTGCGCGCCGCCGCACGCTTGGTCTGGGTGCGCGCCAGCCAGATCGCGCCGCCGCCGAGCGCGAGGAACGCGAAGTGCGGCATCCCCGGGATCAGCCCCATCAGCACGATGATCGCGCCGGTGATGTTCAGCACGCGCGGGTTCGTGAACAGCTGGCCGGTGATTTGCGTGCCGATGTCCTCGTCGGTCGCGACGCGCGACACGATCACGCCGGCCGCGGTCGAGATCACGAGCGACGGGATCTGCGCGACGAGGCCGTCGCCGATCGTCAGCAGCGTGTAGTTGGTGCCGGCCGCGGCGAAGCTCATGTCGTGCTGCACCATCCCGACGATCAGCCCGCCGATCACGTTGATCGCCATGATGATCAGGCCGGCGATCGCGTCGCCGCGCACGAACTTCGATGCGCCGTCCATCGACCCGTAGAACTCGGCTTCCTGCGACACGGCGAGGCGGCGCTTGCGGGCCTGCTCCTCGTTGATGAGGCCGGCGTTGAGATCCGCGTCGATCGCCATCTGCTTGCCGGGCATCGCGTCGAGCGTGAAGCGCGCGGACACTTCGGCGATCCGCCCCGCGCCCTTCGTGATCACCATGAAGTTGATGATCATCAGGATCACGAACACGACGATGCCGACCGCGAAGTTGCCGCCCACGAGGAAGTGGCCGAACGCCTCGATCACCTGGCCGGCCGCGTCGGGGCCGGTGTGGCCTTCGAGCAGCACGACGCGCGTCGACGCGACGTTCAGCGACAGGCGCAGGAGCGTCGAGAACAGCAGCACGCTCGGGAACGCCGCGAAGTCGAGCGGCTTCATCGTGTACATGCTGACGAGCAGCACCATCACCGACAGCGCGATGTTGAAGGTGAACAGCAGATCCAGCAGCATCGGCGGCAGCGGCAGGATCATCATCCCCAGGATCATGCAGATGAGGATCGGGCCCGCGAGCGCGCGCAGGTTCGTGCCTGCCAGCACGTTCGGGCGCTTCGCGAACAGGCCGGTGGTCGGGGTGCTCATGCTGCGTTCCCTTGCTTGCCGAGGGTGTCCTCGGCTTCTTCACGCTCGTCGTCGGCGGCGACCGACGTGCCCTTGTCGAGTTCGGCCGGCACGTCGAGATCGACCGGCATCGCCGGGAACGCGCCGCCTTCCGAACGGAAGCGCTTGAGCTGGTAGACCCACGCGAGCACTTCGGCGACCGCCGAGTACAGCGAACCGGGGATCTCGCGCTCGAGTTCGACGTTGTGATACAGCGCACGCGCGAGCGGCGGCGCTTCGAGCAGCGGCACGTTGTGCTCGGCCGCGAGTTCGCGGATGCGCGCGGCGACGAGGTTCACGCCCTTCGCGACGACCTTCGGCGCGCGCATCTCGCCATCCGTGTATTGCAGCGCGACCGCGAAGTGCGTCGGGTTCGTGACGACCACGTCGGCCTTCGGCACGGCCGCCATCATCCGGCGGCGGGCGATCGCGCGCTGCTGCTGGCGAATCCGCCCCTTCACGTGCGGATCGCCTTCGTTCTCGCGATGCTCGCGCTTCACTTCTTCCTTCGTCATGCGCAACTTCTTGTTGTACTGCCAGAGTTGGTAAGGCACGTCGAGCCCGGCGACGACCAGCATCCCGGCGACCGTCGTGCCGCAGCACACGGCGACCAGATGCAGCGCATCGGGCAGCGCGGCGCCGAGCGGCTGCGTCGCGAGGCCGAGCAGTTCGTCCTTGCTGCGCCAGATCGCGATGCCGCCGATCCCGCCGACGACCAGCGTCTTCGCGATCGACATCCCGAGCTGGATCGGCCCCTGGATCGAGAAGATCCGGCCGAGGCCCGAGATCGGGTTCAGGCGGTCGAACTTCAGCTCGAACGTCTTTTGCGAAATCAGCCAGCCGCCGAGCGCCATCGGCGCGAGCAGCGCGGCGACGCCGGTGAGCGCGAGGAGCGGCAGCAACGCGGCGAAGCCTTCGAGGCTCGCGCTGCCGGCCGCCGACAGCATCCGGTGGGTGTCGAACGCGGTCGCGCGATCGAACGTGAACGCGCCGCGCAGC
>NZ_BCPP01001037.1:0-2371 GCF_016586125.1 Burkholderia sp. E168m23 | reverse complement strand
GGTCGACAAGAAACGCAACACGATCGTCTATCTGACCTACAGCGACCGTATCGTCAGCGGCAGCCCGAAGAACGCCGTCACCGCGGTGCCGATGCCGGCCGGCACGACGATTCCGGTCAAGTAAGGCCGCACCCGCCGGGCGCGCGAGCGATACACTGTTGGTTCGACCGCTCGCGCCCGATCATGTCCTCCACCCGCCTCCCCGATTCCGCACGCTACTGGCGTACGCCGCTCGTGCCGGACGCGGATCTGCTCACGGCCACCTATCGCGATCACGCGTTCGCGCCCCACTGGCACGACGCGTACACGATCCCCGTGATTCTCGAAGGCGCGGAACGCTTCACCTATCGCGGCACCGGCTACGTCGCCGAAACGGGCACCGTGCCCGTGATCAATCCCGGTGAAGTGCATACGGGCTCGCGTGCCGCCGACGAAGGCTGGTGCTATCGCGTCAGCTACATGCCGGTCGAATTCATCCACGAACTCGCGAGGTCGATCGCGGGCCGCCCGCAGGAGGCGCCGTGGTTTGCCCCCGACGTGATCCGCGACGCCGATCTCGCGGCCCGGCTCACGCTCGCGCACCGGATGCTGGAAGCCGGCAGCGAGCGCGCGCGGTCGTCGCAGGCCGATGCGCCCGGACAGCCGGCCGGCAATCCGGCGGCCGGCGATTCGGCCACCGGTGCGCCGCGCATCTACGATCCGCTCGCCGCCGAAACCGCGATGCTCGACGCGCTGTCGACGCTGATCGTGCGTCACGCCGACGTGCGGCCGCAACCGGAGCCGCTCGCGGCCGACGAGCCTCGCGTCGACGTGATGCGCGAGCGGCTCGCCGCCGACCTGACGTCCACGGTGACGCTCGACGACGTCGCGCAGACGGTCGGCCTGTCGCCATTTCACGCGGCGCGCCTGTTCACACGCACGACCGGCATGCCGCCGCATGCGTGGCGCAACCAGCTGCGGCTGCAGCGTGCGCTGGCGCCGCTGCGTGCGGGCGTGCCCGTCGCCGATGTCGCCGCGGCCAGCGGCTTCGTCGACCAGAGCCACTTCACGCGGCATTTCAAACGGATGTTCGGCGTGCCGCCCGGGCGCTGGCAGGCAAGCTGACGCGCGGCATCCCGCCATCGCCGGCCGCGCCGCGCCCCGTGCCGGCCGGCACGTGAGCACCGGCCCCGCTCCGGCGGGCGCAAGAACATACAAGCCGGCTCGCCGCCGGCCCGCTATCCTCCCGCTCATGGAGGAGCGCTTCTTGAACAAGACACCCGCATCACCCCCGCGCCGCCCGCTCAACGAATGGCTCGACGGCGCGCGCGACACGATCCCGATGATGATCGGCGCCGCGCCGTTCGGCGTGATATTCGGCACGCTCGTCGGCGGCGGTCCGCTCGCCGCGTGGCACGGCGCACTGATGTCGCTCGCCGTGTTCGCGGGCTCCGCGCAATTCATCGCGCTCGGCCTGATCGCCGGCAGCGCCAGTTTCGTCGTCGTGCTCGCCACGACGCTGATCGTGAACCTGCGTCACCTGCTGTACAGCGCGACGCTCGCGCCCTATGTCGCCCACCTGCCGCTGCGCTGGCGCGCGACGCTCGGCGCGTTGATGACCGACGAGGTGTTCGCGGTCGCCTACGGCCACTACCGGCACTACCCGCCCGGTACGATCGGCCCCCACTACTTTTTCGGCTCCGGGCTCGCGATGTACCTGAACTGGCAGGTCTGGACGCTCGCGGGCATCGGCTTCGGCGCGGCGTTCCCGGGCCTGCAGTCGCTCGGCCTCGATTTCGCGATGGCGGCGACCTTCATCGCGATCGTCGTCCCGCAGCTCGGCACGCTGCGCTATTTCGCGGCGGCCGCCACGGCCGGCACGCTCGCGTACTTCTGGCAGAGCTGGCCGTACAAGCTCGGGCTGCTCGGCGCGGTCGCCGCCGGCGTCGCGATCGGCGTCGTGCTCACGCTGCGGCACGATCGCACGCGCGCCAACGCTCGTTCGGAGGCCGCATCGTGAGCTACGCGCTGTTGATCCTCGGGATGGCCGTCATCACGTATGCGATCCGCTCGACACTGTTCCTGTTCGGCGAGCGGCTGACGTTCCCGCCGCTCGTGCGAACCGCGCTCGCCTTCGTGCCGGTCACCGTGCTGACCGCGATCATCGTGCCGATGACCGTCTCGCCGCACGGCGGCACGGCCGAGCTGACCTGGCGCAATCCGCAGCTCGTCGGCGCACTCGCGGCCGTGCTCGTGTCAGCCGCGACCCGCCGCCCGCTCGTGACGATCGCGGCCGGGCTCGTGGTGTTCTTCCTGTGGCAAGGGGTCGTCCTCCCGCACTGGCCGGCTACCTGAGCGCACGCTCCATCGCGCGCGCTCAAGTTTCCGCCCG
>NZ_BCPP01001036.1:0-2370 GCF_016586125.1 Burkholderia sp. E168m23 | reverse complement strand
TTCGAGCGACGCGTCGCGCGTGACGGTGCGCGTGATCCCGACCGACGAGAACCTGATGATCGCGCGCCACACGCGCCGCGTGCTGGACGACGCGATTCCCTCCACGCCGTATCCGACCCGGTGAGACCTTCGATGACAGCACGCGACACGCCTTCTCCCGCCGTCAGCGCCCCCGCGCTGCCGATTTTCTGGCCGATGGCTGCCGCCACGGCGATGTTCGCGGCCGGCGCCGAGATCGCGGCGCGCAATCTGCGCTTTCTCGCGGAAGAGGAGAAGCTCCATTTCGAAGCACATCCGGCGCTGGCATCGCCGAACCGGCCGTTGCTGGAACTGCGGACGATGACGTTTCGCGATTATTCGGCCGCGCCGGCGCACGGGCTGCCGACGATCGTCGATGCGCCGTACGCGGGACACAGCGCGATGATCGCCGACTACCAGCCGGGGCAGAGCCTGATGCAGACGCTGCGCGAGCACGGCGTGACGCGTGTGTACCTGACCGACTGGCGCTCGGCCACCGAGGACATGAAGGACCTCGAGATCGACCAGTATCTGGCCGAGCTGAACGTGTGCGTCGACGAACTCGGCGGCCGCGTGAATCTCGTCGGGCTGTGCCAGGGCGGCTGGATGTCGGCGATGTATGCGGCACGTTTCCCGCACAAGGTCGCGAGCCTCGTGCTGGCGGGCTCGCCGATCGACACCGACGCGGGCGACGGCCCGATCAAGCGGATGGTGCACACGTATCCGACGGCGTTCTACGACGAACTCGTCGCGATGGGCGGCGGGCTGATGCGTGGGCGCTTCATGCTGCGCGGCTGGAAGAACATGCATCCCGACCAGCACTATCTCGCCGAGCACATCGACCTGTACGAGCATCTCGACGATCCGGAATACCTGCGCAAGCGCGAGGTGTTCGCGAACTGGTACGAAAGCCCGATCGACCTGCCGGGACGCTGGTACCTGCAGGCGATCGTGCAGATCTTCAAGGAGAACCGGCTCGCGAAAGGTACGTTCGTCGCGCTCGGGCGCACGCTCGACCTGAAGGACGTCGCGTGCCCGGTCTATCTGCTCGCCGGCGAGGCCGACGACATCACGACGCCGGAGCAGGTGTTCGGCGCGCGCGATCTTCTCGGGACGCCCGCGTCGCGGATCGAGAGCCGGCTCGTGCCGGGCGGCCATATAGGCATGTTCATGGGGACGCGCACGCTGGCGACGGTGTGGCCCGACATCGCGCGATGGATCGCGGCGCAGCGCTAGGCCCACGCGGATCGACAAGGGAGGCGACATGACATTGCGACACAAGCGGGGGCTCGTCGTCGGCATCGCGAACGGACAGAGCATCGCGTGGGGATGTGCACGCGCGTTTTGCCGGGCGGGCGCCACGCTCGCGGTGACCTGGCAGTCGGACAAGACCTTGCCGCACGTCGAGCCGCTGTTCGCGCAACTCGACGCGCCGATCCGGATGCCGCTCGACGTCGGGCGCTCCGACCAGATGGCGGCGGTGTTCGACGCGATCGCGGTGCAATGGGGCGCGATCGACTTCGTGCTGCATTCGGTGGCGTATGCACCCAAGGCCGATCTGCAAGGCCGCGTGGTCGACAGTTCGCCGGAAGGCTTCTCGTTGGCGATGGATACGTCGTGCCATTCGTTCATCCGGATGGCGCGACTCGCCGAGCCGCTGATGACGCGCGGCGGGAGCCTGATGGCGATGAGCTATCTCGGCGCGGAGCAGGTCGTCGCGAACTACGGGGTGATGGGGCCGGTCAAGGCCGCGCTCGAAGCGAGCGTGCGGTACCTGGCGGCCGAACTCGGCGGGGCGGGCATTCGCGTCAATGCGGTTTCGCCGGGCGTGCTGCCGACGCGCGCGGCGTCGGGCCTGCCGGACTTCGGCCGGCTGCTCGACGACACCGCACGCCGGGCGCCGCTGCATCACGCGCTCGACATCGACGACGTCGGGGCGTTCTGCGCGTTTCTTGCCGGCGACGGCGCACGGGCGATCACGGGCGGCACGCACTATATCGACGCCGGCATGCACGTGCTCGGCCAGGGCCAGCGCAAGCCCGTCATGAGCGTGAACGAGCCCTGACGCACCGGCGGAATGCGGCGTTCAGGTGCGCGTGAATGCTTCCACGAGGGTCGGCGGCGCGTGTGCGACCGTCACCTCCGGCGTGCCGTGCCACGCCGCGAGTTTCTTCACGGCCTTCGCGACGTCGGCCGCGAGCCCGGCGCCGAAGCGCACGCCCGGCTCGACGTGCACGGCCTTCAATTCGAACGTGCCGAGCGCGCGATGCGCTTTCGCATCGACGCGGCCGACCAGCCGGCCGCGATGCAGCACGGGCAGGCAGAAATAGCCGTAGCGCCGCTTGTGCTCGG
>NZ_BCPP01001035.1:0-2378 GCF_016586125.1 Burkholderia sp. E168m23 | reverse complement strand
TGGCCGGCCAGTACGTGGCCGGGCCGGCGACCTTCGGCCTCGCGTATTCGAACACGCAGTACGGCGCGGACACGCTGTCGGCATTCAGCCAGAACGCGAAGTTCAACAACGGCTCGGCATTCTTCAACTGGCAGTTCTCGCCGGCACTGCGCGCGGGCGTCGGCTACAACTACACGTCGCTGACGGGCCCGGCTTCCGCGCACTACAACCAGGTCAACCTCGGCGCGGATTACGCGCTGTCGAAGCGCACCGACCTGTATGCGCTGTTCGGCTATCAGAAGGCGAGCGGCAACACGCTCAACGCGAGCGGCGCGACCGTGAAAGCGGCCGCGTCGGTCGGCTCGTACGGCGTGAATTCCGGCACCGATACGCAGGAACTCGCGATCGTCGGCATTCGCCACAAGTTCTGATCGTCACGCTGCACGACGATCGCCGGCGGGCGCGCACCGCGGTGCGCGCCCGCCGCGTTTACACTGTCCCTCTTCACGTTCGTCACGACACAGGGAGCCCGGCATGCTGACGGTATGGGGACGACGCAACGCATTCAATGTCCAGAAAGTGATGTGGCTCGTCGACGAGCTCGCGCTCGCGCATCGCCACGTGCCGGCCGGCGGCCGGTTCGGCGTGCTCGATACACCCGCATTCCTCGCGATGAACCCGCACGGGCGCATCCCGGTGATCGACGACGACGGTACCGTCGTGTGGGAATCGCACAGCATCCTGCGCTACCTCGCCGCGCGTTACGGACGCCCCGGCTTCTGGCGCGACGATCCCGCCGAGCAGTCGCGGGCTGACCGCTGGATGGACTGGGCGCAAACCACGCTGCAGCCGGCATTCCTCAACGGCGTGTTCCGCGACTACTACCGCACGCCGCCCGAGCAGCGCGACACCGTGCGCGTCGAGCAGAGCATCGCGCAATGCGCGCAGTATTTCCGGGTGCTCGATACCGTGCTGGCCGGGCAGCCGTTTCTCGCGGGCGACGCGATCACGCTCGCCGACATCGCGGCCGGCACGCACCTTTACCGGTATTTCGAACTCGATATCGCGCGGCCCGACGTGCCGCATGTCGTGGCGTGGTACGAACGCCTGAAGGCGCGACCCGCGTATCGCACGAACGTGATGATTCCGTTCGACGATCTGCGCGGCAAGCTTGGCTGAGCGACTGATCGACTGTTGCGCCGGCAGTGGAGCGGCTTGTTGGATGGTTGTAAGAACAACCGCGTATGTTGCCGACTTGCACACCCGCCGGATAGGCATACGTCGCCGCGACGACGATCGTAGCCAAGCGGGTCATGACTGACCAACCACGCAGGCAAGATGATGAGCGCCCAGGACGTTCCGGTCGAGTTCGCTTCTCGGAAGGACAACGCAGTTGCCGTGCATCGAAACGCCGGGCTGGACGCGTTGCGGGCCTGCCTGACGCTGCTGGTGGTCTTTCACCATTGCGCGATCACGTACGGGGCAGTCGGCGGGTGGTACTACCACGAGGTGGCCGCAGGCCCGTCGGTGGCGTCCGCGCTGTTGACGCTCTTCTGCGCGATCAACCAGGCATTTTTCATGGGCCTGTTCTTTTTCCTCGCGGGCTATTACACGCCGCCATCCATCGAGCGCAAGGGCGCCGTCCGCTTCCTCGCCGACCGGTCTCTCCGGCTTGGCCTGCCGTTGCTCGTCTACGGCTTCCTGATCGGCCCCGCGACGATTGCTCTGGCTCAGTCGGGCGCGGGTCATCCGTTTCCAGATACGCTGAGACATCTGTGGCGAAAAGGCACGTTCGAAAACGGACCGATGTGGTTCGCCGAGGCATTGCTGATTTTCAGCGCGGCGGCGGCGCTGCTGCATATCGTCTTCCCGCGCACCGTGGCGCGCGATACGAACCGCGTCGCGCGCGTCCCTTCCGACACGACGCTGGCCGCCGCGGCACTGCTCACCGGTATCGCGGCACTGGCATTACGGTCGCGATGGCCGGTAGGTATCAACGTATGGGGGCTGCAGCTCGGCTACTTCGCGAGCTACGTCGTGTTGTACGCAGCGGGTTGCCGGACGGCGCGCGCGCACTGGATCGAGCATCTGCCGGCACCGCAGGTCCGACGTTGGTCACGCATCGCGCTCATGGCGTTGCCGGTCCTGCCGGTCGCCTACCTGATCGCGAAGCACGTGCCCGCGTGGCGCGGCCGTCCGCAGGACGTCATCTACGCATTCTGGGAGCCGCTGGTCGCGTGGGGCGCAATCCTGTTTCTCGTCGATCGTTTTCAACAGCGCTTCGACACATTGACGGGCGCGTGGCGGCCGCTGTCGCGACGCGCGTACGCTATCTACGTCATCCATCCGCCCGTGCTGGTCGCGGTCGCCCTCGCGTGGCGAAACGTACCGGCGTCCCC
>NZ_BCPP01001034.1:0-2383 GCF_016586125.1 Burkholderia sp. E168m23 | reverse complement strand
AAACCGGGACGCTCACCGCTCGGATGCACAGGGTTTCAACTGGATCGCGCGCCGGTTATCCACACACCGCCGCTTACGCTTCGGGTCACTTCGTCCCGACTATCCCGAGAATCTCGCCGGTTTCCGGCGCGATGACGTAGTGGATCGACTTCCCGAGCCGGTTTGCATTGCCCAGTCCGCGCATGCCCGGAATCAGCTTTGCCACGAACGTGATGGTGACGACATCGTCATCTGGCATGGGGTCCACCGTGGATGCCCTTTTATCCGTGATGCAGATCTCGAAGTTATGCAGATCCTGCCCGGTCGCCGCAAAGTCTTCGTAGGCAGCCTTCAGGCCCAGCAGCGTCGCTGTGTTGAGCGTGACCGAACACTGGTCGACCGTGCCGAAATTCAACGTACTCATCGTGTTCTCCGAATATCACCGGGCGAAAACTGTCCGCACTGCCGGATGCGCGCGGCAATGCCCGCGGATATCGTGATCCCGTTATCGGGTCCGTGCGGGCGGCACATGATCGGTCCCATTACCTGCTCCCTTTGCAAGCGCCACTGGCATCACCCTGCTCTTTCCTGGGTGTCATGACTGGCTCAGGATTCGAAATCAACCGTTGTACGTCGCGCCAAAAAATAGTCGGTGATCGCCGAGATCATGGCCTCGCGTGTGGCGTTATCGATCGTCTCGCCATCGCCTTGGGGCTCGACGTACTTCATCGAATCGACATAGACGACGAATGCGGGACCGTTGTCCACGCCGGACAACAATGCCTCGCCAGGCACCCGCACGGTACGCTTTCCGTCGGACAGCACGATTTCTCCGCGCGACACCATCAGGACCGTGTACGTCATCGCGTTGCCTCGCGAGATTCAGTCATGTCGTTCGACCACGTATTGCGACGGCCCGCGCCATGCAACCGAACGGTAACCACTTCGAACGACACCGATCTCTCGGTAATACTCGACGAGTGCCTGCGGGCTCCAGTCGCGGCCCGAGGAAAACAACGCATCGAGATCGATAAGCGCGGCAACGAGCGTCTGGCGATCGGTATCGTGTGCGATCGCTCGTTCCCACCGATCGGATTGGCGAGCGAAGCCCAACTGCATCAGCACGTCGGCGGCAGCCATCAGGTCGGTCACGACGACCGCAACACGGCCGGCAATATCCGTCACCAGCATCTCATTGACAGGTGCCTTCATCGGTCGCTTCGTCCTTCGTCGGTCATCGCGCTCCAGTTGATCCACTCGACCGCGAGTGCCAGCAACTCGGCCAAATTGCCCGCGCCGCCGTAGCCGGCAAATTCGGCGCCCGTCGCACGAACGGATATCCAGTCCGACTCGTCGCGCTCGATCGCCAGGTCGATCATCTTGCCGAACGATCCGCCGTCGAGCTTTACCTTCCATCCCGGATTATCGAGCGTGGCGATCTCGATGGCGTGCGCGTGTTCCCACACGCCATCGCAACGCGATTCGTACCAGCGCTGCAACGCAGTCAATGAATCGATCAAGTGCCGTGTCTCTCAGTTTTTTGCCGCGAACCCGTTCGTCGGGCGTTTGCATTCTGGATGCCGGCGATTCTACAGACATGACGGCTCACGCATCGCTCGAGTGCTTCACAGCGTTCCGCTTCGTTCATCCAGCCGCTGCACGCAGTGCATATCCTGAGCGGATCACAGTCGACGGACTGTGCTTATCCAAAGGTGTTAACAGGGTTCGTATATATACGTAGTGATAGTTAACAAGCGCTGTGCCCCACAGTGGATAACCTCCGTAACGCACTGAATTCCCAACGCGAAGCGAAATGCATAACCCTGGGTGCGCGACGTGAACAGCGGCCGGCAGCACAGAACAACTTTTCGTCGATTCACAGCCGCGCCGACATATCCTCAATCGTTCCACTGTGAATCCAGAGACTTCCCGGACGGTTATCCAGAGGGCAATGTGGATAACACCGCATCACATCGACGCGTTTTGCTGTGATGCGAACGGGTGAAGCTCACGCTCGCGGCATCGCGAGGCAACATCGATCGTCAGCCCACCACACACGTCGATTCAAAAAATTTTCACGAAGGGGCTTGTGCTCCCCCAAAACCCTCTCTATAATTCGCGGCTTCTTAGGCTCGTAGCTCAGTTGGTTAGAGCACCACCTTGACATGGTGGGGGTCGTTGGTTCGAATCCAATCGAGCCTACCAACGAACAAAATGAAGGGGTCCGGCAGCACAACTTGCCTACAGGCAACGCGGCTCGCCAAACATACAAACGCCACGCGGCAACTTCGCGTGGCGTTTTTCTTTTCTGGTCCGAAACAACGCAAAGCAACGCATGAAGCGTCGATGCGTTGCGCGATACACGGCCCGGCATCGCATCGTCATCGACCATCCGATCCGCCAC
>NZ_BCPP01001033.1:0-2385 GCF_016586125.1 Burkholderia sp. E168m23 | reverse complement strand
TCCGATGAATCGTGCATGCATGTCGAGCGCGCGTGACGCGGCGAATCGCATGCATCTTTCGACGCGCGTTGCGTCGCCTCGATTCGACGCTTTCGTCTGTGCAGCGTGCAGCGCGCACGCGACCGTCGTCCACCCTCGCGCGCACCGGATTTCCCACGCACACGACGGTGCTTGCCTCACACGAATCGGTGCGCGGGAAATGTTGCGAATGTGTAACGCCACGCCCAAACCGGCAAATACATCGGAGTCCGGTCCATTCGTCTCATGTGAAAACGGCGTTCGTTCAGCGCGCCGGACCGTCTCGCACACGACGCACGACACACGACGGTCAGCCATGCCAGGCTGCGCCGACAATGCGGCACGACAAGTCGGACCGCCCCGGTCGCCGCGCGACATGTTCGAATGCATGCGATCGCCCCTGCGGAGTCGAATGCGGCGCGCGCACGCTGATTCGTCAGTGAATCAAAACACGCCGCCCGCGCGCCTTCCGCGTTCGCCTGCGGCGCTCGCCCCCTTGTCGCGCGGGGCATGCCGGCAGATGGCGCACGCCTTGCTTAATGTCAGACAGGTGCGTCCCGAAGCACTCGCACGGCAGCAAACCGACGGGAACGCCAAAGCAACGAAGCCGGGAGGCAACGCGTCCGTCCGGGGCAACCGACAACCGCCCCTGTGCGACGAACGCGTCACCGCCTTCCATTGACATCCGCGCGATCCACGGAGCGCCTTCAGCTCTCATCGGTCGTCGTCGCGGGCACGGGGACCAGGACATGACGAAAACGCGGGCGGCGTCACTCTGCGAGCAAGGCATCCTGCTGCTGATCGTGCTGGCCTGCTCGCTGGTCGTGCGCGACACCGGATCGCGGGCGATCGCCGAACCGGCCCGCTTCAGCGTGCCCGCCGCCAACATCACGACTGCCGCGAACCTCGCGATCGCGATGGAGCGCACCGCGCTCGACAGCGTGACGCTTTCGCTCGCCGCACAGGCCGCGACCGACACGGACGCGTCGCTCGAACCGCCGCCCGCCACCACGGCGGGCATCACGTTCGATCCCGAGCTGCTGCTGATGCCGTGCGTGGCGTACCTGTGGCTGTTCACGCTGCTGACGTGCGCGTATGCCGCGCGGCATTACGTATTCAGCCTCGATCGCCTGTTCAAGCCGCAGCACGCGCCTTACCGGACGATGACCCACGGCGATTGGCCGCGGCTCACGGTATTCGTCGCCGCCCACAACGAGGAAACGGTCATCGTCGATTGCCTGATGGCGCTGCTGGCCACGACCTACCCGCGCGACCGGCTCACGATCATCCCGGTCAACGACCGCTCGACCGACAACACGCGCGCGTTGATCGACGAGGTCCGGGCACTCGCGCCCGAGCTGATCCAGCCGTTTCACCGCGAAACCGGCAAGCCGGGCAAGGCAGCCGCGCTGAAGGATGCGCTGCGGTTCATCCGCGGCGACATCATGGTGGTATTCGACGCCGACTACCTGCCTCGACCGGGGCTGCTGAAGGAACTCGTCGCGCCGTTCTTCGATCCGGAAGTCGGCGCGGTGATGGGCCGTGTCGTGCCGCAGAACGCCGACAGCAACCTGCTCGCGCGGCTGCTCGATCTCGAGCGCGCGGGCGGCTATCAGGTCAACCAGCAAGCCCGCAACAATCTCGACCTGGTGCCGCAGTACGGCGGCACGGTCGGCGGCATCCGCAAGGGTGCGCTCGACGCCGTGGGCGGCTGGTGCGACGACACGCTCGCCGAAGATACCGACATGACCTACCGCCTGCTGCTGAGCGACTGGCGCACGGTCTATCTGAACCACGCCGAATGTTATGAGGAAGTGCCGGAGCGCTGGGCCGTCCGCGCCCGGCAACTGACCCGCTGGGCGAAGGGCCACAACCAGACGATGCTGCGCTATCTGGTGCCGGTGCTGCGCAATCCGCTGATCTCGCGGCGCTGCCGGCTCGACGGCGCACTGCTGCTCGGCGTATTCACGATGCCGGCGCTGCTCGCGATCGCGTGGAGCGCCGCGCTCGCGCTCTACCTGTTCAACGGCGTCAACTCGACCGCGCTCGGCCTGCTCCTGTCGCTGTTCGCGCTGTTCTCGTTCAGCACCTTCGGCAACTTCGGCGTGTTCTTCGAGATCGTCGTCGCCGCGCGGCTCGACGGCCGCGCGACGCGCCTGCGGCTCGTGCCGGTCAACGTCGTCGGCTTTTGCGTGACGATCGCGGCGGTCGTCTCCGCGCTCTGGGGGCTCGCGCTCGACGCCGCGTTTCGCCGCGAACTGAAATGGGACAAGACCGAGCGTTTTCGCCGGCAGTTGAAACCGGAGCGATGAGCGATGACGACCTTCAATGTGATGGTGCCGGTGGCCAGCGTACTCGCCTGCCGTT
>NZ_BCPP01001032.1:0-2392 GCF_016586125.1 Burkholderia sp. E168m23 | reverse complement strand
TGCCGACAAGCCCGGTCAGGCGGTCGGCACAACCGGGCAGTTGGACGAGCGCAACGCTTTGCACGCGACGCCCCGGACCCGATGGACGGACGGTTTACGACGTGACACCATTTTGTCCTCACGCGGCCGCACACCGCGTCGTCCGCCCTGCGGGCCACACATACAACAGCTCAAACATTCGCCGGGCGTTCGGCCTGCCCGGCCCTCGGCTCCGGAGATCCGTCATGAAGCACCCCGTCATTTTTGCCGCCGCGCTCGCTGCCTTCGCCGCGCCGGCCTTTGCCGAGACCAGCGTGACGCTGTACGGCGTGATCGACGAAGGCTTCAATTACACGAACAACGTCAACGTCAATGGGGTCGGAAAGACCAATTACCAGCTCGCGAGCGGCTATGCGCAGGGCAGCCGCTGGGGCCTGAAGGGCACCGAGGATCTCGGCGGCGGGCTGAAGGCGGTCTTCACGCTGGAAAACGGTTTCGACGTGAATAACGGCCGGCTCGGCCAGGGCGGCCGCATGTTCGGCCGTCAGGCGTTCGTCGGGCTGTCCGAGTCGCGCTTCGGCACGCTGACCTTCGGCCGCCAGTACGATGCGGTCGTCGACTATCTCGCGCCGCTGACCGCGAACGGCAACTGGGGCGGCACGCTGTTCTCGCACCCGTTCGACAACGACAACACGGACAACTCGTTCCGCGTCAACAACACGGTCAAGTACGCGAGCGCCGACTGGAACGGCCTGACGTTCGGCGGCACGTACAGCTTCAGCAACAGCACGGGCTTCTCGAACAACCGCCAGTACAGCATCGGCGCGCAGTATTCGCTGGCCGGGCTGCAGGTCGCGGCCGCGTACCTGCAGGCGAACAACCCGGGCATCGGCAGCGCGGGCGCGATCGCGGCCGACGACGCGAACTTCGTCGCCGACCGGCTGCGCATCTTCGGCGGCGGCGTCAATTACACGTTCGGCCCGGCGACGGTCGGCGTCGTCTACACGAAGACCGACGTGAAGAACCCGGTATCGACGGTCTACCTGCCGGCGTCGACGTTCGCCGGTCTCGGGCTGACCGCGACGAAGTTCCAGAACTTCGAAATCAACGGCAAGTACCAGCTCACGCCCGATTTCTATCTCGGTGCGCAATACGTATACACGGACGGCAAGTACGATGCGGCGGCCGGTTCGTTCAAGCCGAAGTACCACACGGTCGGCCTGATGGCCGACTACAGCCTGTCGAAGCGCACCGACGTGTACCTGCAGGGCGCGTGGCAGAAGGTGGGCGGCGACAAGACGGGCACGGCGGCCGACGGCGGCTATGTCGTCGGGACGGACGGCCCGTCGGCGTCGTCGAACCAGTTCTCGGTGCGCGCCGCGATTCGCCACAAGTTCTGACCGGGCGCCGGGGCCGGGGCCGAGCGCCCCGGCACGGCCGCCGTCAGTCCGCCCGGTGCATGCCGCCGAGCGTTTCCGCGAGCCAGTCGACGAAGATCCGCACGCGCGGCGCGAGATGCCGGCCGGTCGGGAACACCACCGACACGGGCAGCGGCGCCGCATTCCATTCCGGCAGCACCTCGACCAGCGAGCCGTCGGCGAGCAGCGGCGCGAGCCCGTCGCGCGGCGCCTGGATCAGCCCGAGGCCCGCGAGGCAGCACGCGAGATACGCCTGCGAGCTGTTGACCGACACGACGCTGTGCATCTTCACCGCGTGCAGCTCGCCCGAATCCATGTCCGCATATTCCCAGTCCAGCTCGCGGCCCGTTCGGCTCGAGAAATAACCGACCGCGACGTGGTCCGGCAGCTCGTCCGGCGAGCGCGGCGTGCCGTGGCGCGCGAGATAGGCGGGCGACGCGCAGTTGATCTGGGCCATCTCGCCGACGCGCCGCGCGACGAGCGACGTGTCGGACAGCACGCCGACCCGCACCGCGCAATCGATGCCGTCGGCCACGAGGTCGACGAAGCGGTCGGTCGTGCTGATCACGACGCGCAGGTCGGGGTAGCGCGCGTGGAAATCCGGCAGCGCCGGAATCACCTGGTTCAGCGCGAAACGCTCGGGCAGGTCGACGCGGATCACGCCGCGCGGCGACGCGCCGGCATCCTCGAACAGCGTTTCCACATCGTCGAGATCGGCCAGCAACCGCACGCAGCGCTCGTAGTAGGTCGCGCCCTCGGCGGTCAGCGCGACGCGCCGCGTCGTGCGTTGCAGCAGGCGGATCTTCAGGTGCTTTTCCAGATACTGGACGGCGTTGCTGACCGTCGGGCGCGGCAACTGGAGTTGCTCGGCCGCTTTCGTGAAGCTGCCCAGATGGGCGACGCGCGCGAAGGTGCGCATTGCTTGCAGATGGTCCATGCGGGGGCGGGAGCGTGGCGATTGGAACAGGCTCCATTGTTAATCATCGTCGAATGAA
>NZ_BCPP01001031.1:0-2397 GCF_016586125.1 Burkholderia sp. E168m23 | reverse complement strand
GGCCGATGCCCGCATCGTCGAGCTGCACGCAGTGCGCGTGCCACACGTCGTGGCCGACCCAGCCGAGATCTTCCGCATATTCGGCGGGCGTCATCCCGAACTTCTCGCGGCTGTACGCGATGTCGTTGACGTTCTCCGCGAGGTGGGTGTGCAGCGACACGCCGTATTCGCGCGCGAGCACGGCCGCGTCGCGCATCAGCTCGCGGCTCACCGAGAACGGCGAGCACGGCGCGACCACCACGCGCAGCATCGCGTAACGGCCTTCGTCATGATAGGTCTCGATCAGGCGCTGCGTGTCGCGCAGGATGTCGGGTTCGCGCTCGACGACCGAGTCGGGCGGCAGCCCGCCGTCGCGCTGGCCGACGCTCATCGCGCCGCGACTCGCGTGAAAGCGCATGCCGATCCGCTGCGCGGCGCCGATGCTGTCGTCGAGCCGGCTGCCGTTCGGGTAGATGTACAGATGATCGCTCGACGTCGTGCAGCCCGATTGCAGCAGCTCGGCCATCGCGGTAAGCGTCGACACCTCGATCATCTCGGGGCTCAGGTGCGCCCAGATCCGGTACAGGTTCGTGAGCCAGCCGAACAGCTCGGCGTTCTGCGCGGCCGGCACCGCGCGCGTGAGGCTCTGGTACATGTGGTGGTGCGTATTCACGAGCCCCGGGATCACGAGGTGCCCGCGCAGGTCGAGCACTTCGTCGGCCGTGTCGGGCAGCTCGGCGCTCGGGCCGACCGCGACGATCCGGTTGTCTTCGATGTAGAGCCCCGCGTCGCGCAGCTCGCGGCGCGTGTCGTCCATGGTCACGAGCACGTCGGCGTGCTTGACCAGCAGGGTTTTCGGGCGGGATGAGGAAGGGTTCGGCGCGCGTGCGCCGGCGTGCTGCTCGAGATTCATGCGTTCTCCGCGTCGGTCTGCCTCCAGGGCTGCCCTGGAAGCGGTCATACAGCCGTTCGAACGCTGAATCGCGGCACGCCCCGGTGCCTGCGTCCGTTCGAACGCCCTGGCCCGGTTACCCGGCGTGCTCGCCGTCTTCGGGGTACGCGCCGGCCACCGGCCGACGCGCACGGCGGCAGGATCGCCCAAGCGCGTGCCGCGCACAATACGCGATCCGGAATACGGCCCTTCAGGGATTCGGTATGGTACGCCGCCCGCCGCCCCACCGGGCGCTCGCAACCGGCGCGCGAAGCCCTTCCGCCCGGCCGTCGACAGCCGCTCATGCGCGGCGCATTATCTTCGATATCGCGCCCGTATTTGCGTGGGGAACCTTTTTACAATGCCTGCACGGCGCTCGCTTCACTCTCGCCGACGGGTATGTAGCCACGTGACGTGGAGCCTCGATCCGCCGCACAGTCATGGATCGAGTCGCCGCCGAACCTCGCATTCACACAAGGAACAACGAATGGGAAAGCTCACTACCCACGTACTCGATACGGCACACGGTCGCCCCGGCGCCGCCATCAAGGTGGACCTCTACGCGCTGGACGGCGAATCGCGCCGCGCGATCAAGACCGTGCTGACCAATAGCGACGGCCGCTGCGACGAACCCCTGCTCGAAGGCGCGGCGCTCGCCGCCGGCGAATACGAACTCGTATTCCATGCCGGCGACTACTTCGCGGCGCTCGGCGTGAAGGTGCCCGAACCCCGCTTCGTCGACCGCGTCGTGCTGCGCTTCGGCATCGCCGACACCGGCTCGCACTACCACGTGCCGCTGCTCGTGTCGCCGTGGTCGTACAGCACCTATCGCGGCAGCTGACAATCGAAGCAGCGCCTGCATCAAGACAAACGATCTGAGTCTGGAGGAGTTTCATGGAAGGCTTCATCACCGACTGGCTGAACCTCGCGCTGCGATGGCTGCACGTCATCGTCGCCATTGCGTGGATCGGCGAGTCGTTCTATTTCGTCGCGCTCGACAACAGCCTGAAACCGCCGACCGACCCGAACCAGCGCAAGCGCGGGGTGTTCGGCGAGCTGTGGCACGTCCACGGCGGCGGTTTCTACAACATGCAGAAGTACACGGTCGCCCCGCCGGAAATGCCCGATGACCTGCACTGGTCGAAGTGGCCGTCGTACACGACGTGGCTGTCGGGCTTCACGCTGTTCTTCGTGCTGTACCTGCTCGCCCCGAACACGTACCTGATCGACAAGAACGTGCTCGACATGGGCCCGGTCGTCGCCGTCGCGTCCGCGCTCGGCTTCCTCGCGGCCGGCTGGATCGTCTACGACTCGCTGTGCCGCATCCTCGGCACCAACGATCGCGTGCTCGGCATCTGCGTCGGCCTCTACGTCGTCGTCGCGGCATACCTCGCGTGCCACATCTTCTCGGGCCGTGCCGCCTACCTGATCGTCGGCGCGATGCTCGCGACGATCATGTCGGCGAACGTGTTCTTCGTGATCATCCC
>NZ_BCPP01001030.1:0-2398 GCF_016586125.1 Burkholderia sp. E168m23 | reverse complement strand
CTTCGGTCTGCCGGTGGGCAGCGTCGGCGCCTGGCTGTGGCGGCTGCTGATCGTGCTGTCGATCGTGACGGTGGTGCGGCGCGTCCGGGCCGGGATCACCGAAGCGGGCGGCTGACGGGCCGGGCGCCGGAGGGCGGCGCCACACGATACGTATAACGAAACGAGAGAGATCGCATGAGCGCACGCACGGCCCGCGAGGCCGACTTCATCACGCACGACGGCGAAACGCTGTTCTATCGTCACTGGCCCGCGACGGGCGCACGCTGCCGCGGCGCCATCGTGCTGCTGCATCGCGGGCACGAACACTCGGCGCGCGTCGCGCACCTCGTCGACGAGCTCGACCTGCCGGATTTCGCGTTTTTTGCGTGGGACGCACGCGGCCACGGCCGCTCGCCGGGCGCGCGTGGCTACAGCCCGAGCGCGGCCGCGTCGGTGCGCGACCTGCAGACCTTCGTCGAGCATATCCGCGACACGCACGGCATCGCGATCGAGGAGATGGCGGTAGTCGGCCAGAGCGTCGGCGCGGTGCTCGCGGCGACCTGGGTACACGACTACGCGCCGCCGATCCGCGCGCTCGTGGTCGCGTCGCCGGCGTTCCACATCAAGCTCTACGTGCCGTTCGCGCGGCCGGGGCTGCGGCTGATGCACAAGCTGCGCGGGCTGTTCTACGTGAACAGCTACGTGAAGCCGAAATTCCTCACGCACGATCCCGAGCGGATCGCGAGCTACGCGTCCGATCCGCTGATCACGCGGCCGATCGCGGTCAACATGCTGCTCGACCTGCACGATACCGCGCAGCGCATCGTCGCCGACGCGGCCGCGATCACCGTGCCGACGCTGTTGCTGATCTCGGGCGCCGACTGGGTCGTGCATCGCGGCCCGCAGGACCGCTTCTTCGAGCGGCTCGGCGCGGCGCGCAAGGAGCGCATCGTGCTGCCGGGCTTCTATCACGACACGCTCGGCGAGCGCGACCGCGCGCAGGCGCTCGCGCCGCTGCGGGCGTTCGTGCTGCGCGAGTTCGATGCGCCGAGCCCGCGCGTGTCGCTCGCCGATGCCGACCGGCGCGGCGCGTTCCATGACGAATACGCGGCGCTCTCCCGGCCGCCGGCGAACGTGTTCGCACGGGCGTACTGGGCGCTCACGCGCGCCGGCCTGAAAGCCGGCGGCGCGCTGTCGGACGGCATCGCGCTCGGGTTGCGGCTCGGCTTCGATTCGGGCTCGACGCTCGACTACGTGTACCGCAACCGCGCGCAGGGGCGGCTGGGCATCGGCGCGCTGATCGACCGCACGTATCTCGATTCGCCGGGCTGGGTCGGCATCCGCCAGCGCAAGGTGCATCTGCAGGAGCTGATCGGCGCGGCGATCGGCCGGCTGCGCGGGAACGGCACGCCGGTGCGGATCGTCGACATCGCCGCCGGCCACGGGCGCTACGTGCTCGATGCGATCGCGCTGGCCGCCGAGCGCGATGGCGCGGCGCCCGACGACATCACGCTGCGCGACTACAGTCCGCCGAACGTCGAGGCCGGGCGCGTGCTGATCGCGCAGCGCGGCCTCGAGCCGATCGCGCGCTTCGAGCGCGGCGACGCGTTCGACGAGGCGTCGCTCGCGACGCTCGAGCCGCGGCCGACGCTGGCGATCGTGTCGGGCCTGTACGAGCTGTTCGGCGAGAACGCGCTGATCGAGCGCTCGCTGCGCGGGCTCGCGCAGGCCGTACCGCCGGGCGGCTATCTCGTCTATACGGGGCAGCCGTGGCATCCGCAGCTCGAATTCATCGCGCGTGCGCTGAACAACCATCGCGGCGAGTCGACCTGGGTGATGCGTCGCCGTTCGCAGGCCGAAATGGACGAACTCGTCGCGCGGGCGGGGTTCCGCAAGCTCGACCAGCGGATCGACGAGATGGGCATCTTCACGGTCAGCCTCGCGCAGCGGGTCGATGCGTCATGAGCGTGTTCGGCGGCGGCGCGGGCGCGGAGGCGAGTGACGGGCTGGCCGAACCGGCGGCCGGCGCGCGCGACGCGTCGTTCGTGCTGCGCCTGGGCTGGCTCGCGGCGATGGGCGCCGTGTTCTTCTCGACGTACGGCTTCGCGAACTGGCTCGCCGCGCGCCGCGCCGCGGTGCCGACCTTCGCGTTCGGCTGGGAGCATGCGATCCCGTTCGTGCCGTGGACGATCGTGCCGTACTGGTCGATCGACCTGCTGTATGCGTTGTCGTTCTTCTTCTGGACGCGCCGCGACGATCTGCTCGATCACGTGAAGCGGCTGCTGACCGTGCAGCTGGTGTCGGTTGCGTGCTTCATCGCGTGGCCGCTGCGCTTCGGCTTCGAGCGGCCCGACGCGGGCGGCATGGCCGGTGCGCTGTTCACGCTGCTGATGGGTTTCGACAAGCCGTTCAACCAGGC
>NZ_BCPP01001029.1:0-2402 GCF_016586125.1 Burkholderia sp. E168m23 | reverse complement strand
GAGCGTACGCGCGATCATCTTGTTCGTGCTGCCCATGTGGACGAACCGCATGATCTGCGCTTGCCGCGGCGACAGGAGGCCGCTCGGCGGGCGGCGGGGCAGCGAGCCGGCGAGCGTCTGGAAATGGGCATCCTGGCGTGCCGTCGTCGGGGTGGGCAGCAGGCTGAGGGCGATCGGCGGAATGTAGTGCCCGCCCAGCAGCACGATCTCGAGCGCACGTACGATCAGGTGCGGCCGCGTGGAATGCGGGATCACGCCCGCGACGCCGTAGTTGAAGAAGCGCTGGATGGCTTCGGGCGAGACTTCGTCGACCAGGACGGCGATCGGCGTCGGCGAGCACGCGTTGCCGAGTGCCTGGAGCTCGCTGAGCCGGCCCACGTCGAGCCAGTCGATCGCGACGAGGTCGAAACGCTGGGTGCGCAGTAGCCGGCGCGCCAGGAAACTGTCGGGCGCATCGTTGATGCTGGCGTGCCGGTCGATCTGCCGCAGCAGGGCCTTCAGTCCGTCACGCCGTTCGGCGTCTGAGTTAAGCACCAAGAACCGCATATTCAATCTCCGTAAGGTGAGTCATCGACTGCTATCGGGTATAAGCTGGTCCCGATAATGACAAAGACCTTACACGATGTCTGCTTGGCTGAAAGGCTTAGGAAAAGTTCGAAATTTTCGGCGACAGAGCATCGGACAAGAAAAAAAGCCGCTTCGGCAGGCACCGGAAGCGGCTTTTGGCGGGGCAGGCCGATGGGCCTGCGGGGACTGTCAGTGGAAGTGCGGCTGGGCGGGCGACGCGTCTTCCGGCATTTCCGCATGGACGATTTCGCCGAGCGGATCTGCGTAGAGCGGCACGCCGCAGTCGTCGCAGTATTCGGGTTCGAAACGGCCCGCGTGCCTGCGGACGTCGGTTACGCCGCATTCCTTCAGCAGGCTCACGATTTCTTCGAGCGGCCCTTCGATCGGCGCTTCGCCTTCGAGCGTCGCGCTGTCGGTCGATACGTCGCCGTTTTCACGGCCGTAGAGCGGCCACACGACACCGTAGATCACGTCGTTGCTGGCACGCCGCGTGAAGCCCACGCGATACTCATCGATACGACGCTCGCCGAAGCCGGCGACCACCGCCCGCAACTCTTGCGGCGCCGCACCAAGTGTGTCGAATAGATAACGAATGGCCGTTCGGACGGTGTGCGGACGCACACGTTCGTCCGCATCGCGACAGGCCGAGTAGTACGCGTCCGGAAGCAGGCATTCGAATTCGCATCCGGGCAGCGCGATCGACAGGTTCGGGCCGCCTTGTGCCGTCCACTGTTCAAGGCACTGGCCGCGCTCGATGCGGCTGCCGTTTTCTTCTTCCTGCCAGCGGAACAGCGGTGCGCCGGCCGGCGCGGCGACGACCGCCAGCAGGAAGCGCGGATCGGCCAGGATCGGCGAGGTTTCCGGCAGATCGCCGAAGCTCAGCTTCGGGGTGTGCTGACCGATTGCCGCATGGGCGAGTTGCTGCGCCAGCCGGTAGGTTTCCACGTGGTGCCGCGGCAACTGGTCGATGCTGTAGAGGAACGGGGCGAGCCCGACGAGCGTGCCGTTCGCCAGGACGTGCGCCTGCAGATGTGTTCGCAGCGCGTCGGCCACGTCGCCCTTGAGCGGACCGGACGGAATCATGTAACGCGTCCAGGCGAGAACCGGGACGGCGACCAGCAGCGCATCGTACGGTTGGCCGTCGTGCTCGATCACCATCGACTCGCTGTGCGTCTCGGCCATGTCGGCGAGCGCGCCGTAGGCGTCGGGATGATTCTGCTGGAGATGGTCGAGCGCGGCGTCGAGCGTGGTCTGATTGCCGTTGCGGACAATCTTGGCGAGCAGCGCATCGAGCTTCGCTTCCCAGAAGCGATCCTCGATGCGGCTGCCCGACGCGAAGAGCGCAAGCGACAGACCGACCAGTTTGTCGGCATCGGGGGGGAGGCGTTTGGCGATTCGCTGGCGCATATTAAAGACGTATATAGAAAGAGGCGAAGAACCTCACATTCTAGTCCGTTCTTTGCACCATAAGCGGTCTCGTGCCTCAGGCATGGCCGGACGGCCGAATTGCGGCGTTTGTGAAAAAGTTGCGTCAAACCCCTTGCGCGATTGCCGGGGGATGCGTAGAATCACGCCTCTTTCGCGCTAACGGAAACGCAGCGCGGAAGGAAGGGAAGCAGTGCTGTTGAGGTTCGGCGGTAGCGAGCCTCGGCGGTACGGAAGTTGAGCCCCGCAGTCGCAACGAAGTCGTTCAGAAAGTTGTTGACGAGCTGCGAAACACGGCTCATAATCTCGTTTCTCTGCTGCTGAAAACGCAGCGCTGCTGAGGGGTTCAAGATTCCTCGCAGAAATGCTCTTTAAAAATTAACAGCCGATAAGTGTGGGCGCTTGATGGC
>NZ_BCPP01001028.1:0-2406 GCF_016586125.1 Burkholderia sp. E168m23 | reverse complement strand
GGGCGACCTGGCCAACGCAGCGCGCATCCTGCGCGAGTCGTACGGCATTCACGCGCACGAAGCGGACGATGCGCGGCGCGAACCGAGCCCGCCGCCGGTGCGGATTCGCGTGCTGTTCCAGCGTCCGTATCTGGGGCGCACGATCGTCGCCAGCGTGATGAACCTGTGCATCCCGTTCGAATACACGGCGATCGCGTTCTTCCTGCCGTCGATCCTGTCGCAATTCCTCGGCGCGGGCGTGTTCGAGACGATCGCGGCGTCGCTCGCATTGAACGTGCTGTTCGCGTTCACCGGCGGCTTGCTCGGCATGCGCCTCGCGTATCGCTATCCGTCACGGCATGTCGCGATCGCGGGGTTTGCGTTGCAAACGGTCGCGCTCGTCGCGCTGGCGCTGGCGGGGCATCCGCACGGTGCATTGGCGGTCGGCGTCGTGCTGCTGATGCTCGGTACCTGGCTGTTCGCCGAAGGTTTCGGGCCGGGCGCGCAGATGATGATCTATCCGACGCTGTCGTATCCGGCCGCGATCCGCGGCACCGGCGTCGGCTTCGGGCGGTCGCTGTGCGGCATCGGCCAGGCGCTCGCGCTGTTCGTGCTGCCGATCCTGCAGGCGCGTCTCGGCACCGACATGTTCTGGGTCGTCGCGATCAGTGCGGTCACGCCGATCGTGTTTCTGCTGATCATTCGCTATGAGCCGACGGCGAACGACGTCGACGACGAAAGCGTGGCGTAACTGTCGACGCGAAGCGCTCGTTGTTTCCCGGCAAATACAAACGGCTTCGTCAGACTGCACGAAGCCGTTTGTACTGAAGCCGGCCGTCGCATGAATGCGGACAGACCGGCTTCGACGTTGCCCGACGCTACGCGCTGACCGCTTCCCGCTCGGCCGCGCGCTTGACCTGTTCGATATCGCGAAACTGCGCGGCCGGATGCTCATCCGGCAGCCGCGCCGAGCCGCCGAAGAGTTTTTCGCGCAGCGTGCCCGGCGCATACGCGGTCGGATACACGCCGCGGCGCTGCAGCTCCGGCACGAGATGGCGCACGACGTCCTCGAAGGTTTCATGCGCGACCGCATACGCGAGATTGAAGCCGTCCACGTCGGTCGCGGCCACCCATTCCTGCAGGATGTCCGCGACGGTCGACGCCGACCCGACGAACACCGGGCCCATCCCGCCGATGCCGCCCCAGGCCGCCAGCGCCTCGATCGTCCACGCGGTGTCGCCGCCCGACAGGTGTTCGACCGCCGACACGATCGCGTTCGTTTCGACACGCCTGACGGGATCGGTCGGCGCGTACTGGCCGAAGTCGATGCCGGTCCAGCCGGACATGAACACCAGCGAGCCGTCGTACGACACGTAGCGCCGATACTCGTCGAACTTCGCTTGCGCCTTCTCGTCGGTCTCGTCGACGATCACCGTCACGAGGTTGTAGATCAGCACCTTCGCCGGGTCGCGCCCGGCGGCCGCGGCCTGTGCGCGCACGTCGGCCACGTAGCGCGCGAGCTGGTCGCGGGTCGGCGCGGCGACGAACACGCATTCAGCGTGCTGCGCGGCGAACGCCTTGCCGGGGCCCGACGCGCCGGCCTGGAACAGCACCGGCGTGCGCTGCGGCGACGGCTCGCACAGGTGATAGCCGGGCACGTCGAAGAAGCGGCCCTTGTGGCCGATCTCGTGCACTTTCTCCGGATGCGTGAACACGCGGCCGTCGCGATCGCGCACCACCGCGCCATCCTCCCAGCTACCTTCGAACAGCTTGTACAGCACCTCGACGTATTCGGCCGCGACCGCATAGCGGTCGTCGTGCGTGCGCAGCCCGTGATCGCCGACGTTCTTCGCGCCGCTCTCCAGATACGACGTGACGATGTTCCACGCGAGCCGGCCCTTCGTGTGATGGTCGGCGGTCGATAGCCGGCGGGCAAACGTGTACGGGTGCTCGAACGTCGTCGACGCGGTGATGCCGATGCCGAGATGCTCGGTCGCCATCGCGATCGGCGCGGCCAGTTGCAGCGGATCGTTGACGGGAATCTGTGCGGCCTGGTGCAGCGCGTGATAGTTGCTGCCCTTGTACACGTCGTAGTAGCCGATCACGTCCGCGATGAAGATCGCATCGAAGATCCCGCGTTCGAGCACGCGCGCGAGGTCGGTCCAGTAGTCGAGATCCTTGTACTGCCACGAGCGGTCGCGCGGATGCGCCCACAGGCCGGGCGACTGGTGGCCCACGCAGTTCATCTCGAATGCGTTGAAGCGGATCGTCTTGCTCATTGCGCGGCCCCCGTTCCCGCACCGGCACCCGCGTTGGCGTCCGCCCCGTTGCCGACGCGCCAGACGAACGGCGGCGTGCGGCCGTTGATGATCCAGTCACCGACGATGCGCGCCTTGTACACGAGCGGATTGTGCGACGACACCGTGC
>NZ_BCPP01001027.1:0-2409 GCF_016586125.1 Burkholderia sp. E168m23 | reverse complement strand
GACACGCTCGAAGTGCTCGACCTCACCGGCAATGCGTTGTCCGCGCTACCCGACGACCTGCCGCGGCTGCATCGCCTGCGCATCCTGTTCGCGTCGGGCAACCGCTTCACCGCTTTTCCCAACGTGCTCGGCGCGTGCGATCAACTCGACATGATCGGCTTCAAGGCGAACTCGATTCACACCGTGCCGCGCGGCGCGCTGCCGCGTGCGCTGCGCTGGCTGATCCTGACCGACAACGCAATCGAGGAACTGCCGGCCGACATCGGCGACTGTGCGCGGTTGCAGAAGCTCATGCTGGCCGGCAACCAGCTGCGGGCGCTGCCCGCGGAAATGGCCGCCTGCCGTGCGCTGGAGCTGGTGCGCCTGTCGGCGAACCGGCTGGACGCGTTGCCCGACTGGCTGTCGCGCCTGCCGCGTCTTGCGTGGCTCGCCGTGGCCGGCAATCCGTTCGGCGCGGTGCCGGAGGCCGCGGCGTCCGCCGGGCCGGACGTCGCGGAAATCGACTGGGCCGCGCTGTCATGCGAACAGAAACTGGGCGAGGGCGCGTCGGGTGTCATTTACCGTGCGCAGTGGCGTGCGGACGGTCATCCGCCGCGCACGGTCGCGGTCAAGCTGTTCAAGGGCGCGGTGACGAGCGACGGCCTGCCCGATTGCGAAATGGCCGCGTGCCTGCATGCCGGCGGTCATCCGAACCTGATCCCGGTGATCGGCAAGCTGCGCGGGCATCCGGATGGCACGCACGGCCTGGTGATGGAACTGGTCGATCCCGCGCTGACGAACCTCGCCGGGCCGCCGAGCTTCGCGTCCTGCACGCGCGACGTCTATGCCGCCGATGCGAGATTCGAGCCGGCACAAGCGCTGCGGATCGCGCACGGCATCGCGTCGGTCGCCGGCCATCTGCACGCGCGCGGCATCATGCATGGCGACCTGTATGCGCACAACATCCTGCACGACGGCGCAGGCGGCGCGCTGCTCGGGGATTTCGGCGCGGCGTCGCTGTACGACCCGACCGAGCGCACGCGCGGCGCAAGGTTCGAACGGCTCGAAGCGCGCGCGTTCGGCTATCTGCTCGGCGAATTGCTCGAGCGCTGCGAACCGCACGTCGGCGCGCTCGATGCGTTGGCGGCGGCCTGCGTGAACGAGGACGTCGATGCGCGGCCGTCGTTCGACGAGATCACGGCCGCGCTGGCCGCTCGCATGCGCTGACCGGATGGGGCCGGCTCATGCCTGCCGCGCGGTCAGCAGCTTGATGCCGAGCCCGACGAACAGCAGTCCGCTCGCACGCTTGAGCGCGCGCACCGCGCGGCTCATGCCGAAGCCGCGATGCAGGCGGCGCACGCCGGCCGAATAGACGCTGTGAACGACCACGACCGTGCAGGCGATCGTCGCGTACATCACGACGAACTGCAGCGCCAGCGGGCGGTCGTGCACGATGAACTGCGGCATGAAAGCGGACAGGAAGATCATCGTCTTCGGATTGCTGCCCGACACGAACAGCGCTTCACGAAACAGCTTCCGTCGATCGGGCACGGCGATCTCCGCGGCGCCGCTCGATGCGGCGGTCTTGCGCTCGCCGCGTAACTGCCGCACACCCAGAAAGATCAGATACGCGGCGCCGATCACCTTCATCGCGACGAACAGCGGCGGCATCGCGGCCAGCACCGCGCCCACGCCGAGCGCGACCAGCAGCACGACCACGCCCTGCGCGACGAGGTTGCCGGCGATCGTCGCGGCGGTGCCGTGCGCGCCGTAGCGCACCGTGTTGCGGATCACGAGCAGCACGTTGGGCCCCGGCGACAGCGTCGTGGCGAGATAGGCTGCGGCAAACAGCATCCAGGTCTGAATGGACATGCGGCGCTCCGGAAGGCGGTTCCAGCGGTCGGGATGAAGCGATGATGCCACGCCAATAAGGGCGCGGGCCGCCGCCGGAACCGTGCCGTCGCGTCAGCGTGCGTCGCGCATGCAGTACGCGGGAATCGACGGCGGCGTATCGATGGCGGCAGGCCGCGTCATCCACGCGATCCAGGCGGCCCATAACCCGCAGACGATCAGCACCGCGACATTCAGCGGCGTCCGGTAGCGAACGATCAGGTCGGCCAGCGGCAGGCGGTTTTTCATGTGCGTCTCCTTTCGTGAGGCAGGCGGCGTTACTGGCCGGCGTAGGTCGGCGCCTTCGCGTCGCAGGTCACGGACACGGTCGAGCCGTCCGCGAAGTGCAGCCGGAACGGCACCTTCGCGCCGGGCGTGACGGACTGGCGCGGTTCCTCGAGCATCACGTGATAGCTCTTCGGCTTGAACGTCACCGAGCCGTGCGCCGGCACGACGACCGAGTCGACGTGCACCATCTTCGCGGTGCTGCCGCTCGTCTGCGTTTCATGCACCATCGCCATCCCGTAGGCGGGCGTGTCG
>NZ_BCPP01001026.1:0-2412 GCF_016586125.1 Burkholderia sp. E168m23 | reverse complement strand
TTTACCCTGGTACCAAGGAGATGCTATGCAACACACGATGGAAAAGGTGGCAGGCGCGACGTTCGTCGCGGTCATGTCGCTGGCGGGGACGGCTCATGCGGATGACGTGAAGATTGGTTACGCAGGGCCGATGACGGGCGCGCAGGCGCACTACGCGTAATAACTTCGTATAGCATACATTATACGAAGTTATACGAGCTCGCCGACGACGCGATCGTCACGCTGCACAGCGGGCTCGCCGAAGGCGAACGGGCGCGCAACTGGCTCGCCGCGCACACGGGCCGCGCGCGAATCGTGCTCGGCACGCGCCTCGCGGTGCTCGCGTCGATGCCGACGCTCGCGCTGATCGTCGTCGACGAGGAGCACGAGCCCGCGTACAAGCAGCAGGAAGGGCTGCGCTATTCGGCCCGCGACCTGGCCGTGTGGCGCGCGAAGCAGCTCGGCATCACCGTCGTGCTCGGCTCGGCCACGCCGTCGCTCGAAAGCTGGTGGCAGGCCGAGCAGGGGCGCTACACGCGGCTCACGCTGTCGCGTCGCGCGGTGGCCGACGCGACGCTGCCGACCGTGCGGCTGATCGATCTCGAAGAGGAACGGCGGCGCGGTCGCGCGTCGATGGGCGGGCTGTCGGGGCCGCTCGTCGCGGCGCTGAAGGCGCGGCTCGAACGCGGCGAACAGAGTCTCGTGTTCCTGAACCGGCGCGGTTACGCGCCCCAGCTCGCGTGCGACGCATGCGGCTGGGTGGCCGGCTGCCCGCGTTGCAGCGCGTACGTCGTGCTGCACAAGCCCGAGCATGCGCTGCGCTGCCATCACTGCGGCTGGGAAGCGCGCATTCCGCGTTCGTGCCCCGAGTGCGGAAACGTCGACATCGCGCCGCTCGGGCGCGGCACGCAGCGCATCGAGGAGGCGCTCGCCGAGGCCGTGCCGGGCGCGCGGATTCTGCGGATCGATGCCGACAGCACGCGCCGCAAGGGCAGCGCACAGGCGCTTTTTTCCGACGTGCACGCGGGCGAAGTCGACATCCTGATCGGCACGCAGATGATCGCGAAAGGGCACGACTTCCAGCGTGTGTCGCTCGTCGGCGTGCTCAATGCCGATACCGCGCTGTTCTCGCACGACTTCCGCGCGAGCGAGAGGCTGTTCGCGCAGCTGATGCAGGTGAGCGGCCGCGCGGGGCGCGCCGGACTGCCGGGCGAGGTGATGGTGCAGACGCGCTACCCGCGTCACGCGCTGTATCACGCGCTCGGGCGGCAGGACTACGTGGGCTTCGCGAATTCGACGCTCGCCGAGCGCCGCGACGCGCACCTGCCGCCGTTCGTCTACCAGGCGCTGCTGCGCGCCGAAGGGCGCACGCTCGACGCGGCGCTCGCGTTCCTGCTGCAGGCCGCGGCCGCGTTGCCCGGGCTGCCGGGCGCCGATCGCGTGACCGTGTACGACGCGGTGCCGATGACGATCGTCAAGGTCGCGAATGTCCACCGTGCGCAGCTGCTGCTCGAAAGCGCGTCGCGGGCGGCGCTGCAGCACGCGCTGCGCGCATGGCAGCCGGAACTGCGCGCGCTGAAGGGCGTGCTGCGGTGGAGCGTCGAGGTCGATCCGCTGGATATCTGAGCGGCGCCGGCGCGGCCGTCGCGCGGCGTTGCGGGATATCCGGCACCCGGGCTGCCGCCGGGTACCCGAACCCTCGTCCGCCGCATTGCCCGACCCGAACACCTGGGCGCCAGTGCCCAATCCCCTCCGTCGCCTACCCGACACCGGCACCGCGCCGCGTCCCACCCCAGTGCAACCCGTTTCCGGCCGCGTCCGCGCAGGCGAAAGGTTGCACACGCGTGTCGAATCGTCTCGATCAGGGAAAACACCGATCCTCGGACCACGGGCAACCCCTAGGTTGCAACCACATAAGTGGCTGATTATATTGACTAACTTATGGGTGCAACCTATCTCTCAATTTGGTTGCACCTTTTTATTGCGTGCCGTAGGATTTCGCGCATCCTCTTACACCACATTGCCGGGCTCGCACCGGCGCACGAACCCACCATGGCAAGCACGACTCTCGGCGTCAAAGTCGACGACCTTCTCCGCTCGCGCCTGAAAGACGCGGCGGCGCGTCTTGAGCGCACTCCCCACTGGCTGATCAAGCAGGCGATCTTCGCGTATCTCGAGCGGATCGAGCACGGCCAGCTGCCGCCCGAGCTGTCGGGCCACAGCGGCGTGACGGAGCTCGCCGATGGTCAGGCCACGGACGGCGACGACGACAACTCGCCGCATCCGTTCCTCGAGTTCGCGCAGAACGTGCAGCCGCAATCGGTGCTGCGCGCGGCGATCACGGCTGCGTACCGCCGTCCGGAGCCGGAGTGCGTGCCGTTCCTGCTCGGCCAGGCGCGCCTGCCCGCGAACCTGCAGGCGGACGTGCAGGCG
>NZ_BCPP01001025.1:0-2419 GCF_016586125.1 Burkholderia sp. E168m23 | reverse complement strand
CGGCGCAGGCATCGTGATGTTCGGGATGGTCGCCGCGAACGGCATCAAGGTGCTGTCGAAGGTCGACTTCGTGCAGAACTCGCACAACCTGTTCATCGTCGCGGTGAGCGTCGGCATGGGCCTCGTGCCGGTCGTGTCGCCGCACTTCTTCTCGAAGCTGCCGCCCGCGCTCGCACCGATCCTGCACAGCGGCATCCTGCTGGCATCGGCCACGGCCGTGATCCTGAACATCGTGTTCAACGGCGTGAAAGGCGAAAAAGGATGCGCGCTGCGAGATTCGGCGCGCGGGGCACGATTTCGATGGGCGGCCCGCCGACGTGCACCACTGATCGCGCCGCGCCGGACGATGGCGCGAAGCGGTAACGAAAAACGCCACGGCATGCCGTGGCGTTTTGCTTGATTTCCCGCACGATCCGGCAGCGCAAAAGAAAACGCCACGGACTTTCGTCCGTGGCGTTCTCGTTTCCGCATACAGCCGGTTCGAAGGGCAAGCGCGGTGACCCGCGCCCGCCCTTCTCGGTGCTTACCCGTTCGTCGCCGTTGCCGACGCGGGCGCAGGAGCCGCCGCCTTGTCGTAGTCGACCGGCGCATCCGGCGCGCGCGGCGCTTCGCCGGCATGCTGGATCCAGCCGCCGCCGAGCGCGCGGTACAGGTCGACCAGGTTCGTCCAGCGTGCCAGGCGTGCGCTGATCAGCGACTGCTGCGCCGAGTACAGATCCGTCTGCGCGGTCAGCACCGACAGGTAGCTGTCGACACCGTTCTTGTAACGCAGGTCCGACAAGTCGAAACGACGTTGCTGCGCGTGCTCGTTGCGCTCGAGCGCCGCGATCTGCTGGTCGTACGTGCCGCGTGCGGCGAGGCCATCCGACACTTCGCGGAATGCCGACTGGATCGCCTTCTCGTAGTTCGCGATCTCGATGCGCTTCTGCACGTGCGCGAGATCGAGGTTCGCGATGTTCTGCCCGCCCTCGAAGATCGGCAGTGCGATGCTCGGCGCGAACGACCATGCCGCCGTGCCGGCCTTGAACAGGCCGCCCAGCGTCGGGCTCGCGGTGCCGAACGCGCCCGTCAGCGAAATCTTCGGGAAGAACGCCGCGCGCGCCGCGCCGATGTTCGCGTTCGCGGCCAGCAGCGTCTGCTCGGCCTGCATCACGTCAGGACGACGCGTCAGCAGATCCGACGGCAGGCCAGCGGGCACGTCCGTCAGCAGGTTCTGCGCATCGAGCGGCATGCCCGCCGGCAGGTCGTCCGGCAGCGGCTCGCCGATCAGCAGCACCAGCGCGTTCAGCGCCTGCGCGCGGGCACGGGCCTGCGCCTGCTGGTTCGCGAGCGCCGTCTCGACGACCGTCTGCGCCTGACGCAGCTCGAGCTCCGAGCCCGTACCGTTGTCGAACTGCAGCTTGGTCAGGTCGTACGATGCCTGCGCGGTCTTCAGCGTGTCCTCCGTGACCTTCAGCAGGTCGTCGGTCGACAGCAGCGTCAGGTATTGATCCGCCACCTGCGACACCAGCGAGATCTCCGACGCCTGCCGCGCATACGCGGTCGACAGGTATTGCGCGAGCGCCTGATCCTTCAGGCTCTGCACGCGGCCGAACAGGTCGAGCTCCCACGACGCGGACAATCCAACGTTATAGGTGCGCGAAATCAGCGGCGCCCTCGTCGTCGACACACCGGCCGGCAGACGCTGGATGTTGCCCGTGCCCGTACCGTCGAGCGTCGGGAACAGCCCCGCACGCGTGATCTGGTACTGAGCACGCGCCGCCTCGATATTGAGCACCGACACGCGCAGGTCGCGGTTGTTTTTCAGCGCGATCTCGATCAGCCGCTGCAGGCGCGGATCGACGAAGAACTCGCGCCAGCCGATGGCAGTCGCCGCCTGGCCGTTCGCGCTGCGCGCGCCGGCTGCGCCCGGCTGCGTCGCGTAGACGCCGCCGGCCGGGTACGCCTGCGCGACGGGTGCGTCGGGCCGCTTGTAGTGCGGCGCCATCGTGCAGCCCGTGGCAAAGAGCGCGACTGCGATTGCAGTCAAAGCGTGTTTTTGCATCATCACTGTCCCTTGTTGCCTTCGTCGCCGTTGCCCGGCTTCTCTTCGTGGTGCGAGTGCTCCTGAGCCAGGCGCAGCGCCTCGTCGACGTCTTCCTTCTCGCCGCTGAAGATCGCACGGATCTTCACGAAGAACATCGGGATCATGAAGATCGCGAGGAACGTCGCCGTGATCATCCCGCCGATCACGCCCGTACCGATCGCGTGCTGGCTGGCCGAACCCGCGCCGTTGCTGATCGCGAGCGGCATCACGCCGAGAATGAACGCGAGCGACGTCATCAGGATCGGACGCAGCCGCAGGCGCGCTGCTTCCAGCGCAGCCTCGATCGGCCCCATCTTCTCCGTCTGCTGCAGTTCGCGCGCGAACTCGACGATC
>NZ_BCPP01001024.1:0-2419 GCF_016586125.1 Burkholderia sp. E168m23 | reverse complement strand
TTTCGATTACATCGCGGTCGGCAACGTGTCGGCCGCAAAACTTGCCAGAACCAGGATGGCGAAAAGCGTCTACGACGCGTCCTGGTCGTCCTTCCGAAACACGCTCCGCTACAAAGCGATCGCGCACGGAGCGACGTTCGAGGAAGTCGACGAAAGCGGTTCTACCCAGTCCTGTTCGGCGTGCGGGTCGAAAGACAGCACGACGCGGCCGAAAGGTATCGCGGGACTGCGAGTAAGAGAATGGGCCTGCAGTGACTGTGGTGTCGAGCATGATCGTGATATCAACGCTGCGCTGAACATTCTCCGATGCGGACGTGCATCGCCAGGTGTGGGAATCCTCTCCCTTTAGGGAGAGGGGGACGTCAATTCGATTCGATCCTGCCGAGCCGGGCATTCTAGCGAACGCGGCGCCGCCATGTGCAGAGATCGGGCGGTGGACCCGGGAACCCGTGGAAATCCGCCCGACCGACCGGTCGTCGGCCGGCGTTGCGCGCCGGCACACCGCTGTTTCCATCGTTTCGGGTCTGATCGATAATGGCGCCCAGCATCCGGTCGAACATACCAAGTATTCACGGCGCAACCGGGCCGCGCCGTCACAGACCCAAAACGATTCGGGGAAGGTTGCCGCTGGGGCAGCATGTCCTTGACAAGGAAATAACAAAATGGATTTGCTGCGCTTCCTGCTGCTCCTGCCGATTCGCGTGGCGGGCTTCGTCTGGTGGCTGCTCGGCTGTGCGTTGCGGCCGCTGGTCGGCGACGTGTCGTGGACGGCGCCCGCATGGATGGGCGTCACCGCCGCGGCCGTGCGCCGCCGTCCGTGGCATGCCGGCGGCCTCGTGCTGCTCGCGGCTGCGCTCGGTTACGGCGGCTACTGGTTCAAGCATCGCCCGAAGCCGCCCGAGCCTGAAACCGTCGGCTTCACCGTGAAGGCGCCGGCGATCACGACCTACGAGGTCGACGATGCCGACAAGCCGAAGATCACCGTGCACCCGCTGGAAGTGGCGTTCTCGCAATCGGCCGCGCCGATCGAGCAGGTCGGCAAGCCGGCCGGTGACGGCATCGAGATGACGCCGGCGCTGAAGGGCGCGTGGGAGTGGGCCGACGACAAGACGCTGCGCTTCACGCCGGTGGCCGACTGGCCGGTCGGCGCGCACGTCGAGGTGCGCTTCGCCGTGCATCGCGTGTTCGCGCCGCAGGTGACGATGCACGACGACCGTTTCGCGTTCGACGTGCCGGCGTTCGCCGCGACGTTCGGCGACAACCAGTTCTACCAGAACCCCGACAATCCGGCGGAGAAGCAGGCGCTGCTGCAGTTGCGCTTCAACTACCCGGTCGATCCGGCCGAGTTCGAGAAGCGCATCGACCTCGTGCTGGTCGGCCGCGACGGCAAGACCGTGTCGCCGCTGCGCTACACGGTCAACTACGACAAGATGAAGACGAGCGCGTGGGTCCACTCGCAGCCGCTCGAGATTCCGCGCGATCCGCTCGCGGTGCGGCTCGACGTCGACAAGGGCGTGAAGAGCGCGCGCGGCGGCAACGGCACGCCGGACGTGCTGCATGCGTCGGTCGGCGTGCCGGGGCTGTACAGCCTGTCGATCGGCAATATCGCGCCGACGCTGGTCGACAACGAGCGCTACGAGCCCGAGCAGGTGCTCGTCGCGGAAACCTCCGACGGCGTGCGCGGCGCCGACCTGGCCGCACGCGCGAAGGCGTGGGTGTTGCCGAAGCGCAAGCCGGGTGTCGAGCAGGCGGACGACGATCCGCCGTACGAATGGAACGTGGCCGACATCAGCGACGCGGTGCTGAAGCAGTCGAAGCCGCTGCCGCTCGACGTCGTGCCGACCGAGAACGACTTCGCGACGCTGCAGAGCTTCAAGTACCACGCGACGCCGGGCGAGCGCGTCGTCGTGCGCTTCGAGGGCGACCTGAAATCGACCGGCGGCTACCGGCTCGGCGCGCCGGTGACGAACGCCTTCACGGTGCCCGACTATCCGAAGCTGCTGCGCTTCATGGCCGACGGCTCGCTGCTGTCGATGAGCGGCAGCAAGCGGCTGTCGGTCGTGTCGCGCAACCTGCCGGGCATGAAGGTCGAGATCGGCCGCGTGCTGCCCGACCAGATCCAGCATCTCGTGAGCTTCAACAACGGCACGTACGCGCGGCCCGAGCTGTCGTATTCGTTCAGCGAGGATCACATCGTCGAGCGCTTCGTGCAGACCCGCGCGTTCCCGGCCGGCGATCCCGGCCGTGCACATTACGAAGGCATCGACCTCGGCCAGTACCTGAAGGACGGCAAGCGCGGCGTGTTCCTGCTGCATCTGTCGAAGTACGATCCGGCGGCCGAGAAGAAGAAAGCCGACGACGCGAAGGGCAGTGATTCGGCATCGGATGACGGCAGCCAGGATCAGTCCGACAACGCCGA
>NZ_BCPP01001023.1:0-2427 GCF_016586125.1 Burkholderia sp. E168m23 | reverse complement strand
GTCAGTTCGCGGTGATGCAGCCGTACACGAAGATCGCCGGCACGGCGTCGGGGCTGTTCTTCTTTATCCAGATGGCGATCACGGCCGCGTGCGGCGGCGTGCTGGCGTGGCTATCGGACGGCACCGTGCATCCGATGATCGTCGTCACGGTCGGCGCGAGCGTCGCGTTCGTCGCGGTGGTGGCCGGTTTCCGCGAGCGGCGCGTGACCGGCGACGCGCGCATCGTGGCGCGCAACCAGCCTGCTGCCGAGCGCTGAGTCGCTGCGGCCGGCATCGCGCGCGGCGGCTTCGCGACACCCGCGCAACCCGTGTTTGCGCGAGGCGTGGAGACGGAAAGGATCATGTAATGTAGCGGGCTGTCGCTGACCTTACCGGAATCCCCATGCGTGTGCTGCTCGTCGAAGACAACCCGAACCTGGCCCAGTCGCTGAACGATGCGCTGAGCGCCGCGCGCTTCGCGGTCGATCACATGGCCGACGGCGAGGCGGCGGACCACGTGCTGCGCACGCAGGATTACGCGCTGGTGATTCTGGACCTCGGGCTGCCGAAACTGGACGGGCTCGAGGTGCTGCGACGACTGCGCGCGCGCCGCAACCCGGTGCCGGTGCTGATCCTCACCGCGCACGGGTCGGTCGAGGACCGCGTGAAGGGGCTCGATCTCGGCGCCGACGACTATCTCGCGAAGCCGTTCGAGCTGACCGAACTCGAGGCGCGCGCCCGCGCGCTGATCCGGCGCAGTCTTGGGCACGAGCATTCGCGCGTCGAGTGCGGGCCGCTTTCGTACGACAGTATCGACCGCAGCTTCCATCTCGCGGGCGAGCCGCTGTCGCTCACGCCGCGCGAGCGCTCGGTGCTCGAGGTGCTGATCCTGCGCAACGGCCGCGCGATCAACAAGGACACGCTGTCGGAGAAGATCTTCGGGCTCGACGAATCGGTCAACGCCGATGCGATCGAGATCTACGTGTACCGGTTGCGCAAGAAGCTGGAGAACACGGGCGTCGCGATCGTCACGCTGCGCGGGTTGGGCTATCTGCTCGAAGCGAAGGCGGAAGGATGACCCGCCCGAACCTGCGCGCGCAGGTCGCGCTGTGGCTGCTGCTGCCGCTGCTGGGCCTGCTCGCGCTCGACTCGTGGCTCACGTACCAGCGTGCGATGAGCGCCGCGCACGTCGCGTTCGACCGCACGCTGTCGTCGTCGCTGAAGTCGATCCGTGAAGGCGTGCGGCTCAACGACGGCGAGATCGAGGTCGACCTGCCGTATCTCGCGCTCGAAATGCTCGAATCGAGCGACGGCGGCAAGATCTACTACCTGATCCGCGAGGACAACGGCCACACGATCACCGGCTATCCGGACCTGCCGCTGCCGCAGGGCCGCGACGCGGGCGACGGCGCGTTGTTCGTCACGCGGTACTACGACGTCGTGTATCGCGGCGAACAGTTGCGGATGGCCGCACTGCGCATCCCGGTGCACGACGTGCCGACCGCGCAGTCGCGCATCGTGTGGGTGATGGTCGGCGAGACGATCGAGGCGCGCCAGGCGCTCGCGCGCGAGATCCTGATCGGGTCGCTGTTGCAGGAAGGGCTGCTCGTCGTGCTGGCGCTCGGGATCGTGTGGCTCGGCGTCGGCCGCGGGCTGCGGCCGCTGAACCGGCTGTCGGCCACCGTCGCCGCGCGCAGCGAGGACGACACGACGCCGCTCGACACGGGCGCGATGCCGAGCGAACTCGCGCCGCTCGTCGATTCGATCAACCAGTACATCGGCCGCACGCAGCGGATGCAGGTGGCGCGGCGGCGCTTCTTCGCCGATGCGGCCCATCAGTTGAAGACGCCGCTCGCGGCCGTCCAGGCGGGCGTCGAACTCGCGCTGCGGCCGGACGAGCAGCCGCGCGCGAACGTGCATCTGCGGCGCGCGAACGGCGCGGTGCGGCAGGCCGCGAAGATCGTCCAGCAACTGCTGTCGCTGTCGCGGCTCGATTCGGACAGCGGTCATGCGGTCGCGCACAAGCCGGTCGCGCTGCACCGGCTTGCCCGCAGCGTGACGCTCGACTGGTCGCCCGTCGCCCGCGCGCGCGACATCGATCTCGGCTTCGAACACGAAGCCGACGTCGACGTGCTCGGCCAATCCGACTTGCTCGGCGAGATGATCGGCAACCTGATCGACAACGCGATCCGTTATGCGGGCGACCATGCGGTGATCACGGTGCGTATCTCGCGCGACGGCGAACAGGCGCGGCTCGACGTGATCGACAACGGGCCGGGCATTCCGGCCGACGAACGCGACGCGGTGTTCGAGCGCTTCCATCGCGGCAGCAAGACGCAGACGGTCGAAGGCACCGGGCTTGGGCTGTCGATCGTGCGGGAAATCGCGCGCGTGCATCAGGGCAGCGTGACGCTGGCCGATGCGGCCGGCGGCGGCCTCGTCGTGACG
>NZ_BCPP01001022.1:0-2429 GCF_016586125.1 Burkholderia sp. E168m23 | reverse complement strand
CTGCGCTTGCCATGCTTGAATATCTCGGGAATGGATGCCGGGCCGCACCGGGGAACCGGGCGGCCGCGCACGCTATCCCGAAAGTATAGGCTCAGGAGGTGACGGTACGGCGGTCGGGCGCCGCCGCCGCGCCCGCCGATCGGACAACGGCGGCGGTCAACCGTTCATTTCCGGACGACGACGGGCGGCATCCACGAGCCGTCGCTCGCCTGCGGCTTCGGCGCGTAGAGGCGCAACGCGAGCGCGAAATCGGTCCGCGGCGCCGGCAGCCAGTTGGCCGCATGCGTGCCGCCCGGCGACGCCGACACGACGATGTCGATCGAGCCGTCGTGGTTGCGGCGCAGCCGGTCGCGATCGCCGAGCGAGCGGCGCGCCGACCCGACGTCGGGCAACGCGCCGTTGGTGGTGTACGGCGTGAGCGTCCAGAACGCGCGCACCGGCGGCAGCGCGCCCGGCGCGAAATGCAGCACGTACCGGTTCGCGCCGTTCAGCGCGTGGCCGTCGCTGTCGACGCGGGTGATCGCGAGCGTCTCGTCGTCGCGCGTCGCGGTGCCGAACTGCGTGTAGGCCGCATACGCGCGCAGCGCGTAGTCCTGGCCGTACTTGCCGGCCGTATCGCCCAGCCAGGTCCAGCCGTTCGCGTTCAGCAGGTTCGACGGCGGGGTCGCGAGCCGCGCGCGCGCCTCGGCGACGCCGGCCGTCGCGGCCGTCAGACGGTCGCCCGTCCACAGCACCGGGTAGCCGGCCGTCACGCCGATGTCGCCGAGCGATTCCTGCGCGTGTGCGTCGTCGGCCGGCGCCGGATTGTCCTGCAGCGCCCGCGCGAAGCGCGTGAAGAACGCCTTCGGGTCGAGCGCGGTCACTTGTTCGGCCGGCGTGCCGCCACCCACCGCTTCGGATGGGGCACTGCCCGCATGGACCGCGACCGATGCGCCGCGCTCGGCGCCCGTGTAGACCGACAGCGGCACCACGCGGATCGCGCGCTGCAATTTCTTCACGTTCGTCAGATCGCGCCCGCCGCTCGTCTGCAGCCGCACTTCGAGCCACGCATTGGCGGACGGCACGTCGACACGCTGTACGCCCTTCGGCAGCGTGCCCTGCCAGTCCTTCGCGGCGAAGGCAATCGTTTGCGATCGCCCGGCGCCACGGGCGCCGCGCGCCGCGACGCTCGACGACGACCACAGCACGTTCGTCCACATGTCGAGCGCGCGTGCGTCCCAGTAGCGGCCGCGCGTGTCGGGCAGCGTGACGATCATGGGTTCGGCGGCGACGTCGAGCCAGCCGGTCGAGTCGAGCGTGTCGACGCCCGGCAGCGGCGGATTGACCGCGCCGACGGGCGGCAGCGCCTGCGCGTGGCGCAGCGTGTTGAGCGGCGCCTGCCCCGGCTGCGCGCCGTCGCCGCCCGTCGCCGCCTCCTTCGCGACGTCCATCAGCACGAGCGGATACGCATAGATATAGGAGTCGGCGACTTCCGCGCGCATCCAGCCGGTTTTCCGCTGGATCGCGTCCGGTTGCGACGCGCATCCCGCAAGCAACGCCGCAATGGCCAGCGACGCGCATGCGCGTCGCAGAGAAACTGATTCTCGCTGGTTTTCAATCATCGATTACTGGCCGAATATCGTTCTTTTCAGTCAACGCCCTGTTCGTCTTGCGAACGGCGAAGCAAGGCACCCCAGCGTGCCCGGATGACCGTTTCGCTACGTTTCGTAACGGTGGGGCGCTGATGTCAGGCCGGTATCATAGCGCCTAAGGGCATCCCCCAATATGCCGAATAACGGGTAAAACGCTAGCCGAATCGTCAAAAAATCTGAAATAGTTCACGGGATTCCGCAAAAATCTGGAACAGCATCGGGAACATCGACCCGTAAACGCCTCGCGAGCGCCAAGCTCGGCGCTTCAGCGCTCACCGGCTGTCCGTACGGAAGCCGGGCGATCGCTTTTCCTGCGTTGTGACACCCTGTGCGCATCGACCTGCGTCGCATCGTCGCCGACGCTTGACCTTACCATCATGGGAATGTTGATACTGGAACCATTCGCGGCACGAACCGCGCTTTTGGGGAATCCGACATGACTGAACCACTTGCCTCCGCGGCGCTGCAAACGATCGAGCTGAACGTCGACGGCATGCATTGCGGCGGCTGCACGGGCCGCGTGCAGCGCGCGCTGGCCGCCGTGCCGGGCGTCGTCGATGCGGCGGTCGATCTGGATGCGCATACGGCGACGGTCACCGCGCAGGAGACCGTCGAGCCGGATCAGCTCGTTGACGCCGTCCGTGAGGCCGGCTATCGCGCCGCGGTGCGCGACGCGGCCGGCGAAGCGGTTGCGCCCACGCAGGTGGCGCACGCGACGCCCGACGCAACGCCGTCTGCGCCGGCTGCCGCCACGACGATCGAACTCGATATCGATGGCATGACCTGCGCGTCGTGCGT
>NZ_BCPP01001021.1:0-2430 GCF_016586125.1 Burkholderia sp. E168m23 | reverse complement strand
CCGTTGTCGAGCGACAGGTGCATCAGCCGCGTGTTCTGGCGGAACGTCCAGGCCGGCGTCAGGTTGCGCTCGAACTGGTAACCGACCGACCACTGCTTCTTGCGGTAGTAGTTGAAGTTGCCGTCGCCTTCGTAGATGTCCTTGTTGATCTGGCCGTTCGGGTTCGGCAGCACCGTGCCTTGCGCGGGCAGGAAGTTCGACGAGATGTCGCCCCAGTCCTGCAGGTAGGTCGCGGACAGCGTCAGCGACGTATCCGCGTCCGGGCGCCAGCGGAACGACGGCGCGAGCGCGACGCGCTGGTCGTTGTTCGGGCCCGTCAGCGCGTTGCCGTCGCGCGCGACGCCGACGAACCGGTACGCATACTTGCCGTCCGGGTCGAGCTTGTCGCCGACGTCGATCATGAACTGCTTGCGCGCGTAGTTGCCGATCTGCACGCCTGCTTCGCGCACGCGCTCGCCGTCGGCGAGCTTGGTGTGCACGTCGATGATCGCGCCCGGATCGCCCGCGCCGTACAGCACCGAGGTCGGCCCGCGCAGCACGCTGATGCTGTCGATCATGTACGGATCGACGCGCCAGCTCGCGAGGTTGATCGTGTTCGGCACCTGCAGCCCGTTCACGTAGGCGGTCGGCGTGAAGCCGCGCAGCGCCGCGTACCAGTCGGAGCGGTTGTCCGACCCGTACGACGAGAAGCCCGGCACGTAGCGCAGCGCCGCGTTCACGTCGGTGGCGCCGGTCATCTCGATCTGCTGCGCGGTGACGACGTTGATCGTCTGCGGGATCTCGTTGAGCGGCGTGTCGGTCTTGGTGCCGGTCGTGCTGCGCTTCGCGACGAGCCCGACCGTGCCGTCACCTGCCGAGGCCGCGTTGACGGTGATCGCCGGCAGCGTGCCGTTTTGCGCGCTGGTCGACGTCGTCGCCGTCGCGCCGGTTTGCGCACTGCTGGCCGACGCCGTGGCGCCCGCGTTCACGGCCGGCGCCGTCTGGGCGTATGCGTGCCCTGCCGCCGCCGTACCGAACGCCACGCTTGCCGCGGCTGCGATCGCACGCAAACGCGTGCCTGTTGCCCACTCCATCTTCTTCTGCTCCACTTTTTTCATGCGGTCTCCGACCGCGCCTTTGTCAAAGAGCGAAAGCCATGCGGCTCGCGCTCACCCCGTTGTCCGGTCGTTTTTCATGCGTGGTCCGGGCCGCGCCTTCGTCATGCGCGGGCGCGATCCCGTCTTCGAGCGACGCGCAGATTTCGTCCGCGCGGCGCGCCAGTACCGACAGCAGCGTGTCGGACAGGCCATGGCTGTCTTCGCAACAGCCTTGCAGGTAGATGCGCGGCGCGAAGTGCTCGGGCGTCGCGAGCAGGTAGTCGCGTGTGACGTCGCCGCGCGTGAGCGCATCGCCCAGATGCGGCGCAAGCCCTTCGAGCAGCGCCGAATGCGTGTCGCGGCGGTAGCCGGTCGAGAGCACGAGTGCATCGAAACGCTCGACGCGCGTCGCGCCGCTCATCCGGTCGCGCAGCGTCAGTTCGATACGGCCGTCGGCGGTGCGCACCGCCGCCTCGATCGCGCTGTTCGCGAGCAGCGCATGACGCGGCGTGCCGTCGATGCGCTGCAAGTACAGCATTTCGTAGATCTGCTCGATCAGCGGCCGGTCGACCACCGCGTAGTTCGTGTCGCGATAGCGTTCGAGCAGCGCGCGGCGCGCGTCGTGCGGCTGTGCGTAGACGACGTCGGTGAATTCGGGGCTGAAGATTTCGTTGACGAACGGGCTGTCGTCGGCCGGCTTCAATGCGCCGGCACGCATCACGAGGTTCGCGTCGACGTGCGGGAAACGGCGTGCGAGGTCGATGAACACTTCAGCCGCGCTCTGCCCCGCGCCGATCACCGCGACGCGGCGGCGCTCGCCGTCGGGCGCCGCGACGAGCCGGTCGATGTCGGTCAGGTACGACGACGAATGGATCACGCGGTCGCGGCCGAGCGCGGCGAACGCCTCCGGAATCGCCGGCGTGCCGCCGACGCCGACCGACAGCGCGCGCGTGACGCGCTGGCGCTCGTGGCCGGCCGCGTCGCGCGACAGCACGCGCAGCGCGTCGATCCTCGCGCCGTCGCCGCGCACCGGTTCGATCCCCAGCACGGTTTCGCTGTAATGGACGCGATCGTCGAATGCGTCGGCCACCCAGCTCAGGTAGTCGTGGAATTCGACGCGGGTCGGATAGAAGTTCTTCAGGTTGACGAATTCGTTCAGCCGGCCGCGTTCGAACAGATAGTTGATGAACGTGTAGCGGCTTTTCGGATCGCGCATCGTGACGAGATCCTTCAGAAACGAAATCTGCATCCGGCAGTCGTCGAGCAGCATCCCGCGATGCCAGCCGAATTCCGGCTGACGCTCGATGAAGCAATGGGCGAGCGTGTGCGCGCCGCTGCGCTCCGCGAGGCGCAC
>NZ_BCPP01001020.1:0-2432 GCF_016586125.1 Burkholderia sp. E168m23 | reverse complement strand
AGCGCATGATCGACGCGCTCGACGACCTGCTCGATGATCGGGCCTTCGTCGAGATCGTCGGTCACGAAGTGCGCGGTCGCGCCGATCAGCTTCACGCCGCGCGCATGCGCCTGGTGATACGGCTTCGCGCCCTTGAAGCCGGGCAGGAACGAGTGATGGATGTTGATCGCGCGGTTCGCGAGCTTCGCGCTCGTCTCCTGCGACAGCACCTGCATGTAGCGCGCGAGGATCACGAGCTCCGCGCCGCTCGATTCGAAGAAGTCGAGCCATTGCGCTTCCTGCTGCGCCTTGGTGTCGGCCGTGATCGGGAAGTGGCGGAACGGTAGCCCGTGCTGCGCGGCGAGCGGCTCGAAATCGGGATGGTTCGACACGATGCCGACGATGTCCATCTTCAGCTCGCCCATGCGCCAGCGGAACAGCAGATCCGCGAGGCAGTGCTCGAGCTTCGACACCATGATCAGCACCTTCGGCCGCGCATTGACGTCGTGGATCGCCCACTGGTTGTCGCCATCGTGGCCGCCGAGTCCGGCCGCGATTGGCGCGAATTCCTGGCGCAGCGCGTCGATCTGCAGCGTTTCATCCGTCGGATGAAAGACGCAGCGCACGAAGAAGCGGTTGCTGAGATCGTCGTCGAACACGTTCAGCGCATCGACGTAGCAGCGATGGCGATCGAGAAAGCCGACGACGGCGGCGACCTGACCGGCCGCGCTCGGGCACGACAGTGTCAGGACGAATTGATCGGGGCGGTGCTCGGCGGTCATGAGACTCCTCGAATGGCAGGGCGCACGGCCGCGCGGCGGCGCACGACAGCGCCGCGCCGCGCGGGTAGCGGGAGGCTCAAGTAAATCAGGACGATTTCAGCGCGGATAGAACCAACGCGCCGTGTGGCTGGTATCGGTGCGCCAGCGGGCGGGAGCGGGGAAGGGGCGCGGAGAAGCGGAACGGACGCGAAGGCGCGTGCTGCGTCAGGCCGCCGCGCACGCGTCGAGCAGCCAGCGCCGGAACACGTGGGTCGCGTCCGGCTCGGGCCGCTGTGGCGGGCGCACCAGGAAGTAGCCGCGCGACGTGACGACGGGCGCATCGACCAGCTTCACGAGCTGGCCGGCCGCGACGAGTTCGTCGACGAGCGGCGCCCAGCCGAGCGCGACGCCTTCGCCGAGCAGCGCCGCATGGATCACGAGCGCATAGCTGTTGAAGGTCACGCCGCGGGTGGCGGCCGGCGATTCGAGCCCGTGCGCGTCGAACCAGCCCGACCACGACAGCCAGCGCTCGGGGCGCGTCGGCTGTACGTGCAGCAGCGGCAGCGCGAGCAGGTGCTCGGCCCGCGCGACGCCCCGGTGCGCATCGCGGAACGCGGGCGAGCAGACGGGCGTGACGGATTCCGGAAACAGCCGCGCGGCCGTGCACGACGGCCAGTGACCGTCGCCGAACAGGACCGCGATGTCGCCGTGGTCGCGTTGCGCGTCGTAATCCTGTGACGTGACGACGCGCACGTCGACGTCCGGCATCACGCGTTTCAGCCCGGCCAGGCGCGGCATCAGCCAGTAGGTCGCGAAACCGAAGTCGGTGACGATCGTGAGTGCGCCGTGCTCGCGGCGCGCGCGCAACGTCGCGGTTGCGCCGCGCAGCGTGTCGAGGCTCAGCCGCACGGCTTCGTACAGGCACTGGCCGTCGGCCGTCAGCGTGACGCCGCGCGGGCTGCGTTCGAACAGCGGCACGCCGAGTTCGGCTTCGAGCTGGAACACTTGCTGGCTCACGGCCGGCTGCGTCGAGCCGAGCTCGCGCGCGGCGGCCGTGAAGCTCGCCAGCCGGGCAGCCGATTCGAACGCGCGCAGCGCCTGCATCGACGGTAACGGTTCGGGTTTCGACATAAGTCCCTCTAATGGCCCCATAAGGGCCGGACGCCTACCCGCGTGAATTCGGGCGGGCGATAGTGCAGCGGACGGTACGGCACATGCGCTTCGCGCGCCGCCGCGCAATGCATTCGGCAATTCTAGCCAGCGCGGCCCCTGCGCGCGGCAGTTTCTGCGGACCGCCTCCGTCATGCCGGACGTCTCGCTGCCAAGGCGGCGCGCCGTTCCATTCGAACACCGCTTTCCCCACGATCGCCGATGACGAACCCGACACCCAACATCCTGATCCTGATGGCCGACCAGCTCACGCCGTTCGCGCTGCCGGCGTACGGCAACCGCGTCGCCCGTACGCCGACGCTCGACCGGCTCGCCGCCGAAGGCGTGGTGTTCGACGCCGCGTACTGCGCGAGCCCTTTGTGCGCGCCGTCGCGCTTCTCGCTGCTGACCGGCAAGCTGCCGTCGGGGATCGGCGCCTACGATAACGCCGCCGAATTGCCGGCGCAAACGCTGACGTTCGCACACTACCTGCGCGCGGGCGGCTACCGGACGATGCTGTCCGGCAAGATGCATTTCTGCGGG
>NZ_BCPP01001019.1:0-2434 GCF_016586125.1 Burkholderia sp. E168m23 | reverse complement strand
CGGGTCAATCGTGGTCGGCGGCCGCGACCTACGCTCAAGGCGGCCTGACGGTCGCCGGCGGCTACTTCCGTGCGGCCAACCAGGGCGAGAACGGATGGACGAACGCAACGGCGCAACCGAGCTTCGGCGGCGCACTGGGCTATCCGAGTTCGGGCTACAACGGCGGCAATGCGTTCAAGAGCGCGGGCATCGCGCAAGTCGCCGCGCAATACGAGGTGGGGCCGTACACGGCCGGCTTGCGCTACTCGAACGCCCAGTACAAGGGTAACGACGGCCAGCCGTCGATCCACTTCAACGTGCTGGGTGCGCTCCTGCAGTACCGGGTCACGCCGGCACTGTCGCTGGCGACGGGTTACACGTACGTCTACGGCTCCGCGGCCACGCCCACGCAAGCAGCCGAAGGACGCACGATGGCCTCGATCAACCAGGTGTCGCTGGGTGCGACGTACTCGCTGTCGAAGAGTACCGCGCTGTACGCGATGGGTGCCTACGTGCATGCCAAGGGCGCGCAGGCTTCGGCTGCCGACTTCGGCAACACCTCGTCGGGCGGCAACCAGGTTCAGGTCAACATCGGCATGTTCCACGGCTTCTGATCGCCGACTCGCAAGCCGGGGTAGTGTCCGCACTACTCCGGCGTCGTGCCGCCCTGCCGGCTCGCCATGCCTTCCATCCATTCCTCGAACGCGGACACCGCGGCATCGTCGGCACGATCGGCGTTCGTCACCAGCATGTAGTCGTCAGCGCGCCATACGGGCGATGCGATGGGACACACGAGGCGCCCCTCGGCGAGATCGCGCCCGATCAGCGGCAGCGACGCCAGCGCGACGCCAAGCCCCTCGATGGCCGCGCCAAGCTGAAGATTCACGTGATCGAATTCGACATGGCGCGCGGCCCGCAGATCGGACGCGCCCGCCTCCTTCAACCAGTGCGACCAGGCAGAGCGCGTCGTGGCCGAATGCAGCAGCGTGTGATGGCGCAGGTCGGCCACGCTCTGGATCGGATGCTGGCGCAGCAACGCGGGATTGCAGGCCGGCACGCGCAGGTCGGGCATCAACGGGCGCGAGACGACGCCCGCGCCTTGCTCGGGACCGGAGCGGACACCGATATCGAAAGCGTCGGCGACATAGCGCAGCTTGCGCGATGTCGTCGACACCCTGACGTCGATGTCGGGGTACCGCGAATGGAAATCGGCGAGCCGCGGCAGCAGCCAGCAAAACGCAAAGCTCATCGGCACGTTCACCCGCACGACGCCTGAGATCCGGTGCGTGAACGTGTTGTGGCGCAGCCGCACCACCGCAGTACCGAGGCGCTCGAACGCGTGGCTGACGTCGTTCAGCAACGCCGCCCCTTCGTCGGTCAACGCGACACCGCGCGGACGACGGTCGAACAACGGCAGGCCGAACCAGTCCTCCAGCAACCTGATCTGCTTTCCGACGGCCCAGTGGGTCACATGCAGCTCGGCCGCGGCACCCGCGAAGCTGCCGTGTCGCGCGACCGCATCGAACGCGCGCAGCGCATTGAGCGGGGGTAACTCGCCCCGGTGCTTCGCAACATCCCGGCTTTCGCTCATGACGTGACTTTTTCTCTCCATTGATGCGATTTTAGCTCAATTGAAATGACGATCCTCTCAGCCATAAAATCGACACATCGAGGCTGAAAGCGATACCACGAGCGGCTTCCCTTCACCGCTCGCACGGAGCGAATAACGATGCGCCTGCCGGTTTTTTCCCCTCCCGTCACGCGGGAAACCGCGCCACCCCGACGGCGCGCGCTGTGGCTATCGTGCGTTGCACACGCCATGCACGATGGCTACACGGACATGATCTACGCGTTGCTACCCGTGTGGCAGTCGGAATTCGGGCTCGACTTCGCAGCCCTGGCCATCCTGCGCGGCGTCTATGCCGGCACGATGGCGACGCTGCAGTTGTCCGCCGGGCGTCTCGCGCAACGCCTGGGCAGCCGCGCGACGCTCGCACTCGGTACGCTGCTCGCCGCGCTCGGCTATGCGCTCGCGGGCATGTCGGGTGGCCTGCTCGGGTTGGGCGTCGCGCTGGCGATTTCGGGCGGCGGCTCCAGCACGCAGCATCCGATCGCATCGGGCGCCGTCTCCCGCTTCTATGGGCGCGACGCAAGAGGCCCGCTGAGCATCTACAACTTTTCCGGCGACCTCGGGAAATCGGCGCTGCCGGCCGCCATTTCGCTGCTCGTGACCCTGATGCCATGGCGTCATGCGCTATGGATCGTCGCCGGGCTGGGCTGCGTCGTGGCCGCCGTCATCGCGCTCTGGTTTCCCGCCGTGCCGCGCGGCGGCGCGAACACGACGGCGAAAGAGCATGCGTCCGCGCAACGCGGCGGCACGGGAAAAAGCGGATTCTCCGCGCTGTTCTCCATCGGCGTGCTCGATACGGCCGTACGCATGGGACTGCTTACCTTT
>NZ_BCPP01001018.1:0-2440 GCF_016586125.1 Burkholderia sp. E168m23 | reverse complement strand
CCGCGCAAGGCGAGCAAGCTCGACCTTGCGTTCGAGGCGCAGATCAAGAAGAGCAAGGGGTAAAGGTCTGTTGCAGGCCGCCTGAAGGCTTGCCGGCCGTGCCGTTTGGTACAATCACGAAGTTTCTCTATCCCCGCTGATGGCCGACCAGGCTGCGTGACCACACCATGAATATCGAAAACGCGCGTTTCAACATGATCGAACAGCAGATCCGTCCGTGGGACGTGCTGGATCTGGATGTCCTGGGCCTGCTGTCGATCGTCAAGCGTGAAAACTACGTGCCGGCCGAATACCGCGATCTCGCGTTCGCCGATCTCGAACTGCCGCTGCCCGGCGGCGCCAGCAAGATGCTGTTCCCGCGCGTCGAAGCGCGCGTGCTGCAGGAACTGACGGTCAAGAAGCACGAAAACGTGCTCGTGATCGGCGCGGGCTCGGGCTACCTGGCCGCACTGTTCGCGCATCGCGCGCAGCACGTGACGGCCGTCGAGATCGATCCGACGATCGCGAAGTTCGCGGAAGACAACCTGCGCAACGACGGCGTGACCAACGCCGAAGTCGTGCTCGGCGACGGTTCGCGCGGCTGGGCCGCGAAGGCGCCGTACGACGTGATCTGCGTCGCGGGCGGCCTGCCGGTCGTGCCGCAGGAAATGCTCGAGCAGCTGAAGATCGGCGGCCGCCTGTCGGCGTTCGTCGGCGGCCGTCCGGTGATGAAGGCGCAGATCATCACCCGCATCGACGACAAGCAGTACCGCGTCGCCGACGTGTTCGAAACGTACATCGACCACTTGGTCAACGCGATCGAGCCGTCGCGCTTCAAGTTCTGAGCGGCGGAGCCTCCATGCAGATCCTGACGCCCGCGATGCTCGCGGAATGGCTCGGCGACACAGCGCGCCCCGCGCCGGTCGTGCTCGACGTGCGCGAGCCGTGGGAAATCGCGACCGCGCAGATCGCCGGCAGCGTGGCGATTCCGATGCAGCAGATTCCCGCGCGCAGCGAAGAGCTCGACGACGAAGCGGAAATCGTCTGCGTGTGCCATCACGGGATGCGCAGCGCGCAGGTCGCGATGTTCCTCGAATCGCGCGGCTTCACGAAGCTGTACAACCTGCAGGGCGGCATCGACGCGTGGTCGCGCGACGTCGATCCGTCCGTGCCGCGCTACTGATCGATCCTTCCGGCGGCGCATCATGCGTCGCCGCGCCGCCCGGCCCTGCCGCCGGCCGCACCGATCCGCCGAACGGGCGCGCACCGCGCGCCCGTTTTTTCTTTTCCCTCCCTGTTCCGTCATTTCCCGCGTTTCGACGCCGCAGCGCCGTCGTGCACCATTTGCGCCCGTGCGTCTGCACCGCAACGGACCGCGCATGCTGCACGGCGCGTCATCCGCACCGCCCCGATGCCCGACGATGGCCCGCGCAGGCACGCCGGGCGTGCATCCGCGCGACTGGCACATGCCTTGCGTTACACGATGGCCGGCACCGCCACGGCGCACGCGCATCCAACACGACAAGGGGATCTCGATGAAACGTCGCAGTCTGTTGAAGTTCGGTTCGATGGCCGGCGCGCTCGCGCTGGCGGGCAAGAGCCCGTTCGCGCACGCGGCCGACGCGGGCACCGGCCCGATCAAGGTCGGCGTCCTGCATTCGCTGTCGGGCACGATGGCGATCTCGGAGACGTCGCTGAAGGACACCGCGCTGATGACGATCGCCGACATCAACAAGAGCGGCGGCGTGCTGGGCCGCAAGATCGAACCGGTGGTGGTCGATCCCGCGTCGAACTGGCCGCTGTTCGCCGAGAAGGCGCGCCAGTTGCTCACGCAGGACAAGGTCGCGTGCGTGTTCGGCTGCTGGACGTCGGTGTCGCGCAAGTCCGTGCTGCCGGTGTTCGAGGAGCTGAACGGGCTGCTCTACTACCCGGTGCAGTATGAAGGCGAGGAAATGTCGCGCAACGTGTTCTACACGGGCGCCGCGCCGAACCAGCAGGCGATTCCGGCCGTCGAGTACCTGATGAGCGCGGAAGGCGGCGGCGCGAAGCGCTTCTTCCTGCTCGGCACCGACTACGTGTATCCGCGCACGACCAACAAGATCCTGCGCGCGTTCCTGAAATCGAAGGGCGTGAAGGACGCCGACATTCAGGAGGTCTACACGCCGTTCGGCCACAGCGATTACCAGACCATCGTCGCGAACATCAAGACCTTCTCGCAGGGCGGCAAGACGACCGTGGTCTCGACGATCAACGGCGACTCGAACGTGCCGTTCTACAAGGAGCTCGGCAACCAGGGGATCAAGGCGACCGACGTGCCGGTCGTCGCGTTCTCGGTCGGCGAGGAAGAACTGCGCGGCATCGATACGAAGCCGCTCGTCGGCCACCTCGCCGCGTGGAACTACTTCATGTCGGTGAAGAACCCGACCAACACGAAGTTCAAGGACCAGTTCGCCGCGTGGGT
>NZ_BCPP01001017.1:0-2443 GCF_016586125.1 Burkholderia sp. E168m23 | reverse complement strand
GAAACGCGTATGAACGGCGCCTTGCCACTGCTCGCGCACCAGCAGCGCGACGCCGAGCGACAGCAGCGCGCCCGCGCACAGCGCGGCGACGCCGACCGCGAGCGGCTGGCGTAGCATGGTCTGCAGGCGCGCGGGCCCTCGGGCGTCCCGCGTCGGGGTTCCACTGGGGGTCATTCGATGGCCATTCTGTTGTTCGGGCTACCCGGGGCACTCGGACAGCGCGGCAAAACCGGGAAAACTCGCACCGGCTGCGTGCAACGACTATTTTGAAGATGAAATTGTGCGCGTTTTACACATTTTTTGTAATGGGGTCGGTTGAAATAGCGGCAAACGGCATGAAGCTGCGGGCGCCGGCTGCGCTTGACGCGCGTCAACGCACGCGTCGGCACGTGGGGCAGACTGTTCGGCAGGCAAGCCGGCACCGGGCCGGCTTGAGGTAACGGGTCGTGATTGCGCAGGGCGCGACGCGCGCCCGGTCGGAGGGACGGACCATGTACAAGCGGATTTTCGTCGGGCTCGACGGCAGCCCGAGCGCGCGTCTCGCGCTGAACGAGGCGATCCGGATCGCGACGGCGTCCGGCGGCGAAGTGACCTGTGCGTACGTCGTCGAACATCGGCCGCAGCTCGTCGACGTTGACGCCGGCTTCGCCGCCGAGCGCGATGGCGATGTCGCCGCGACCGATGCCGCGACGCCGGTGCTCGACCACGCGAAAGCGGTGCTCGCGCAGCAGCATGTGCGGGGCACGGTGCGTGCGCTCGACGCGTACGGCGAGGACATCGCGACGGTACTGATGCGCACGGCGGCCGAAGCCGACGCCGACCTGATCGTGATGGGTACGAGCGGGCGGCACGGCCTGCGCAGGCTGTTGCTCGGCAGCGTGGCGGAATCGCTGCTGCGTGCGGCCGACCGGCCGGTGCTGCTGGTGCGGCACGGCGAGCCGGGCGCGTCGGCGACCGCGTAAGCGACGGCGTACGGCGGCCGCCGCTGCGGCACGAGGGCCCGCAGTCGACAGGATGCCGCGCGGCATCCCGGATGTCTGCGTGAGCGGGCGTGCTGCGCCGTCGCGTCGTCCAGCACGGCGCGGCGGGCGCCGACGAGACGCTCGCCTGCATGCGATTGCGCGTCGACGGTTGCATCCGGGCACGCAGTTCTGGCAGCATCGGCCGGTGTCCGCTTGTTCGCCGCGCGCATGGCCGCGGCGATCGACGCACGGACATCCGGCGGCACCCGGTCGCCTGAATCGAGATCGGGCGATCCGCCGGATGCCGGTTTCCCACCTTACCGACGTCATTTGCCATGCCGATTTCCGCGACCGACCTGATTCGCCAGTTCGACCTGCAGCCGCATCCCGAAGGCGGCTATTTCCGTGAAACCTACCGCGCGACCGATTCGGTCGTGCGTCCGGCCGACGGTGCGCCGCGTGCCGCGTCGACCGCCATCTATTACCTGCTGTGCGACGGCGCGTATTCGTCATGGCACCGCATCCGCTCCGACGAGGTCTGGCATTTCTATGCGGGCGATCCGATCGAAGTGTGGGTGCTCGACGCGCGCGACGGGTTGACGATCCACCGGCTCGGCAACCCGCTCACGCATCCCGGCACCGTGTTCCAGGCCGTGGTGCCGGCCGGAAGCTGGTTCGGTGCGCGCTGCGCGTCGCCGGCGCACGTCGCGCTCGTGGGCTGCACGGTTGCGCCCGGGTTCGAGTTCGCGGAATTCGAGCTGGCCGATGCGGCCGCGCTGGCGGCCGAGTTTCCCGATTACGCGGAGCACGTCGCGCAACTCGCGCAACGCTCCGACGTGTGACCGTCACAGTCGCGTCACGCCGCGTGCAACGCCCGTGCCGACGGCTTGCGTTCCGCGCGGTCGAGGTCAAACCCGTTTAGAATGCGTACGATGCACCGGTCGGTCGCGGACGTGCCGCGGCGGCCGGTGCGCTGCCGTACCGACGGCCCTGTCGCGCGGCCCGCATGTCTTCCAGGAGCGCCGCCGTGTGGCACTTTCCCATCGCTATTCCATCGTCGCTCGGCCCGTGGGCCGTGTTCGCGAGCGTGTTGATCACGCAGCTCGGCGTGCCGGTGCCGGCCGTGCCGATGCTGATTCTCGGCGGCACGATGGCGGCGATGGGGCAGGCGTCCTGGGTCAGCATGTTCGCGGCCGCGATCGGTGCGACGATGCTGGCCGATTCGCTGTGGTTCTTCATGGGCCGCACGCGCGGCCGGCGCCTGCTGAACGGCCTCGTGCGTTTCTCGCTGTCGCTCGACACGACGCTGCGCTTCGCGCGTAACGTATTCGAAAGGTACGGCGCGCCGCTGCTCGTGCTGTCGAAATTCCTGCCGGGTCTCGGCCTCGTGTCGGCGCCGCTGCTCGGCACGACCGCGATCGGCATCGGCGTGTTCCTGTTCTGGGATCTGGCCGGCGCGTCGCTGTGGGCGGCGTTCTGGC
>NZ_BCPP01001016.1:0-2449 GCF_016586125.1 Burkholderia sp. E168m23 | reverse complement strand
CGGTGTTCGCCCGCGCGAAGGCCTTCACACCCCAGTAGTTCAGCATGAAGTAGACGACGACCAGCACGGCCGACAGCAGCAGGCCGAGGGTCTGCAATTCGCCGTTCACGAACAACGCGTGCGCCCACGGATACGGCCACGTGCTCATGTACTGGATCGACGCTTCGGCCTCGATCGGAATCACGGATACGATCGCGATCCAGTTGGCCCATGCACTGATGAAGCCCACCAGCGAACCGTGCGAGTAGCGCGCGTAACGCACCATGCCGCCCGACTCGGGGAACATCGCGCCCAGTTCCGCATACGTCAGCGCAATCGCCAGAATCACGACGGCGCCGATGATCCAGGCGCAGATCGCCGCCGGACCGGCGATCTTCGCGGCTTTCCAGGCACCGAACAGCCAGCCCGAGCCGATAATCGAACCCAGCCCCGTCAGCATCAATGCAAACGGGCCGATGTTCCGTTGAATAGAACTCTTCACATCCTCTCCTGTGTCTCAAAAAGCATGGTCGGCCTGCAGTCCGGGATCGGCTCGGACAGCACCGCGCACGCATTCTTGGGGGGAGGGTCACCCGATCGGGGCAACCCGTCCACGCGGCGCGTAGTTTAACGGTTGCACCTCGAACGTGGCGCCAAAATCGATCGCCCCCTACAAAAAATTCGCATCGCTTGCAAGCTTTGTAAACCAGATATCCGCAATAACCCTGAGAGCATGGGAATACGGTTGACCGTCAGACGGATTAGCCGTATAAAGGACTTCGCAGGATTTCAAGTGGCGAGTGAATTGGTTCTTTCGTAGTTCGCCCATCAACGGTACTCCGGTTGGTCCTATTACCCCTTCCTTGATTTTCCGCACCCCATGGGCTTCGGCCCCGTTTTATCTTTTTAGGAACAAGTAACATGGCAACCGGTACCGTCAAGTGGTTCAATGACGCAAAGGGCTTCGGCTTCATCACCCCGGAAGGCGGCGGCGACGATCTGTTCGCGCACTTCTCGGAAATCCGCGTCGAAGGCTTCAAGACGCTGCAAGAAAACCAGAAGGTTGAATTCGAAGTGAAGACGGGCCCGAAGGGTCTGCAAGCTGCGAACATCCGTCCGGTCTAAGCTGGCGCGATCATTCGTGTAAAAAAGCCCCGCTTCGGCGGGGCTTTTTGTTTTTGGGCGTTGGTCGTCCGCCCGGCATGACGACCTTTCAGCCGCCCGCCATTCAGCCGAACAATCGCTGCGCGTGAATGCCGAGACCCGTCGCGACACTCGCGAGGCGATCGCCGAACACCGGCTGCGCATCCGGGAACGCGCCGGCAAGCGCGCCCGACAGGAACGCGAGCCCCGTCGAACCGCCGGTGAAATACAGCGCCCCGACATCGCGCGGCGCCACGCCCGCGAGCCGCACCGTTTCGCGCGCGGCATCGACGATGCGTGCGGTATCGTCCCGACTCGCGTCGACGAGACGATCGGCGTCGAACGCGATCAGCAGATCCTCTTCCACGTCGTTCAGGTCGATCATCGTCTCCCCGCCCGCCGCGACGCCGATCTTCGCTTCTTCCGCGCGCGCCATCAGCGCATGCCCGAGCCGCTGCTCGACCACGCTCGTGAGCCGGTCGTACTGCCGCACGTCCTGGTACAGGTGCTTCATCAGCTTGAGCTCGCCGACGCGCTTCGGCGTGTAGACGGTGTTGATCAGGTGCCAGGTCGCGAGATCGAAATAGATCTTGTTCGGCAGCTCGCGCCCTTCCGGGTCGAGCGAACGGTAGCCGAATGCGGGCAGGATCGCCGCCAGCTCGACCCGCCGGTCGTAGTCGGTGCCCGCGACGTGCACGCCGTGGTGCGCCAGCACGTCGTCCTTGCGCTCGAGGCGCGCCATCCGTTCCGGCCCGACGCGCACCAGCGAGAAGTCGGACGTGCCGCCGCCGATGTCGGCGACGAGTACCAGACGCTCGGCCGGCTGGCGCGACTCGTAGTCGAACGCGGCGGCGATCGGTTCGTACTGGAAGTGAACGTCCGCGAAGCCGACCGATCGCGCGGCCGCCTCGAGCTGATCCTGCGCGAGACGGTCGGCGCGCGGATCGTCGTCGACGAAGAACACCGGCCGGCCGAGCACCGCGCGGCCGATCGGCGCGCGTGCGCGCGCTTCGGCCTTGCGTTTCAGGTGCGTCAGGAAGCGCGCGATGATTTCGGTGTACGCGATCGCACTGCCGTCGCCGAGATCGGTGGTCGTTTCCGCGAGCGGCGAGCCGAGGATGCTCTTCATTGAGCGCATCAGCCGGCCGTCGAAACCGTCGATATAGGAAGCCAGCGCCGCCCGGCCGTATTCGACCGTCTCTTCGTCGTTGTTGAAGAAGATCGCGGTGGGCAGCGTCAGGTGGTCGCCCTCGACGGGCGCGAGGCGCATGCCATCGCCGTCGGGCAGCGCCACGGCGGAATTGGACGTGCCGAAATCGATCGCGCA
>NZ_BCPP01001015.1:0-2452 GCF_016586125.1 Burkholderia sp. E168m23 | reverse complement strand
GGTAAGCCCCCGGTAAAGGCACCGAGGCTCGTGAGGTACCGCTGATCAAGCCGCGGCGAGCGACCAGCGATGCGGAAGCAGCGACGCGATGTCGTCGGCACGATGCGTGGGCAGTCGGGTGAGCACGTCTTTCAGGTAGGCGTACGGATCATGGCCGTTAAGCTGCGCCGACCGGATCAGGCTCATGATCGCGGCTGCACGTTGCCCCGCGCGCAGTGAGCCGGCGAACAGCCAGTTCGAGCGGCCAGTCGCCCATGGTCGAATCTGGTTCTCCAGCCAGTTATTGTCGATGGGCACGTGCCCGTCATCGAGATAGCGCGTGAGCGCTTCCCAACGCTTCAGGCTGTAGTCGAGCGCCTTCGCGATCGCCGATCCTTCGGCAACGAGCTTGCGCTGGGTCACCATCCAGGCGTGCAACGCATCGGCAACGGGCCTGGATCGCTGCTGGCGGATGGCCTGTCTTCGATCAGGCTTCAGTTCGGCGACGTCACGCTCGACGTCGTAGAGTGCGCCGAAGTATTTCAGCGCCTGCTCGGCGATCTGGCTCTGGTGGTTGACGTGCAGCTCGTAGAATTTCCGGCGCGCGTGAGCGACACATCCGATTTCCGTGATGCCCAGTTCGAATCCAGCCTTGTAGCCGCCATAGTCATCGCACATGAGCTTGCCACGCCACACACCCATGAACTTTCGGGCATGTTCGCCGGCACGGCTGCCGGCGAAGTCGTAGACCACGGCCTTCAGATCGGCGAATGGCGTCGTGCTGTACGCCCACAGGTAAGCCCGATGCGTCTTGCCCTTGCCGGGCGACAGCATCTGCACCGGCGTCTCGTCGGCGTGCAGCACGTCGCGCTGCAGGAGCGCTTCGCGAAGCGCATCGACCAGCGGTTGCAGCCGTACGCCGCAGATGCCGACCCACGCGCCGAGCGTCGATTGCGGGATCGCCAGGCCCGCGCGAGCAAAGATGCGTTCCTGCCGATACAGCGGCAGGTGGTCGCCATATTTGGCAACCAGCACCTGCGCCAACAGCCCGGTGGTCGGGATACCCTTGTCGATGACGTGAGGCGGGACCGGTGCCTGGATCAGGGTCCCGCAGTGCCGACAGGCCCACTTGCCGCGGATATGCCGCTCGACTGTGAACACGCCTGGCGCATAGTCCAGCTTCTCGCTGATGTCTTCGCCCACGCGCTCCCGCTGGCAACCGCACTGGCACGTGGTGTCTTCCGGCTCGTGATGGATGTCCGTACGCGGCAGTTTCGATGGCAAGGGCACACGCTTCGGCTGTTGCCCAGGCCCAGCGGCACGCGTGGCCGGTTGAAGCTGTTCGAGCTCGGCTTCCAGTGCCGCCAGGTCTGCATCGATCGCCTCGTCGAGCAGGCTCATCTGTTCGGTATCAAGCTGCTCGCTGCGTTTGCCGAACTGCAGGCGCTTGAGCACGGAGAGTTCGTGCGTCAGTTGATCGATACGCGTTTGACGGTAGTGCAGTTCACGCTGCGTCTCGCCGACCTGGGTCATCAACTGAGCGGCCAGTGTGCGCAGTTGCTCCGGGCTAAGGGCATCGAGGTCGGCGGGCAGGTTCATACGGCCCAGTCTGCCAGAGCCGGCACCGCCACGGAAGCGAAACTGTTTACGGCACCGACGACGCGTTACACCACGCAGATGACGTGATCGTGCGTCAGGGTCTGCCACGGCAGCCCCGTCACGAGCGCCCGCAACTGTTCGGGATTCAACGCGACGGCGATTGCTTCGTGGCCGTTCGTCCAGACGAACCGGCCCTTGTTCAGACGACGCGCAGCCAGCCAGATTCCGAAGCCGTCATAGACGAGTACCTTCATGCGCGTCGAATGCTTGTTGGCGAACAGGTAAGCATGGTGAGGGCGCGCTGCGCCGAACACCTTCACCACACGCGCCAGAATCGTATCGGCGCCGGCACGCATATCCAGCGGTTCGGTCGCCAGCCATATCGCGTCGATGCGGATCACCGCAGCCATCCCTGCAACCAGAGCGCACAATCACTGGCCGACGATAACGGCCAACGCACGGTCACCGTCGCCGCACCCCGACGTACCTCGATCTGGATCTCCGTCGCCCCAGATGCAGCCCCGCACGTCTCAAGCTGTAACGGCACAAACTCTGCCGATGGCGCGCTCATCGACTTGCGGGCAGCTTCGGCCGCATCCCGTTCTTCCTGGGCGGCCACCCAGCTTCGCAGCATGTTGGCATTCAGGCGGTAGTGCAGCGCTACCGCCGCGATCGACACGTTTGGCTGCATCGCCGCACGGATCACCTGTGCCTTGAACTCCTTGCTGTGCCGCCGACGTCGCGTCGGTTGCACAACCTCCTGCATCACCTCGGTCTCATCCATCGTGTACATCTGTCCATTAAAAATTTAGATGGACACGATCCTCGCCTTCGCGCCTAACGCGATCAAGATGACTTCCCCGGGTGCTTACGG
>NZ_BCPP01001014.1:0-2460 GCF_016586125.1 Burkholderia sp. E168m23 | reverse complement strand
AAAGCCCCGCGAAACAAGCAGCCATCACGCATGGCACTACGCCGCCATATCCTCGCTCAGATCCTTCTGCTCGACCCACGGCTTGCGCACGCGCGGCGGGAAATTGGGACGAAAATCGCCACCGCTTATGGTCAGATTCGGGTTATAGAACGGATCGTTCCTGATGACATCCGCCCAGATTCTGCGAAAATTGTCGCATTCCTCAAGGAACTGCCGACGGCGATCTTCGTTTGTCGGCAGTCCGAGGCTCGCCGATTCGTGATGGAAAAGCAATGCACGCGGCGTCCATACATTCGCGTAACCCGCCTGTCCCAGACGCATGCCAAGATCCACGTCATTGAACGCCACCGCGAAATTGACCTCGTCAAAACCCGAGACTTCGAGAAAGACTTCGCGACGCATCACCACGCACGCGGCCGTTACTGCCGAGTACCGCTGAGTGCACGCTGCACGACCGAAATAGCCGAACGTTTCGCCTGGCTCTCCGACATGCGGATGCCCCGCAAGGCCGCCGATACCCACGACCACGCCACTGTGTTGGATCGTCCCGTTCGGATAAAGCAGCTTGGCACCAACGGAGCCGACTTCGGGGCGCAACGCGTGCCCGACCATTTCCCGCAACCAGTTCGGTTCGATCACTTCAATGTCGTTGTTCACGAAGGCGACCAACGGCGCATCCGTCTGGGTCACGGCCCAATTATTCAGCGCGGCAAAACTGTACGGCTTGTCGTAGTCGAGCAAACGCACCTTCGGCGATTGCTGCACCTGCGCGAAATACTCCATCGTGCTCGCTTCGACGCTGCGATTGTTCACGATGACGATTTCATAGTTCTCGTAGGTCGTTTTTTCGAGAATCGAGTCGACGGCAACACGCAGCAGTTCTACCTTGTCCTTCGTCGGAATGATGATCGCGACCTTCGGCTCAGGTGCAGGAACCGGCCACGTAACCTGGTAGTAGCCGAGATGCGGCTGACGTTTCACCGTCGCACTCCGGCCGGTTCGCTCAAGATGCTCGCGAATCGCACGCTCCGCGGCCTCATACGGATACAGCTTCTCGGTCGTGGCAAGCGCGACAGAACCACTGATTGCCCGCCAGTGGTAAAGAATGAACGGAATATGCCTGATGCGCTCCGGCGTCGTTTGCTCGCTGAAGCGAAGTGTCACGTCGTAATCCTGGCTACCGTTGAACGCACTCCGGAAACCGCCGATCTCCCGCAGTATCGACGTGCGGTATACCGCCAGATGCACCACCGCGTTCTGCGACAGCATCAGATCGTAGTTCCAGTCCGACTTGAACCACGGCTCGTAGCGCTTGCCCTGCTCGTCGATCTTGTCTTCATCCGAGTAGAGCATGTCGAGATCGGGCTGCTTGTTCAGTTCCACCACGACCATATACAAGGCATGCGCGGCTAGCTCGTCATCATGATCGAGCAGCGCGCTGAACTCGCCTGTCGCAAGCGACAACGCCGAATTGGTGGCTTCGGCAATATGTCCGTTCGTCTCGCGCCGCATATATCGGATTCTTGAATCCTGCGCTGCATATCGTTCGCAAATCCGCTGCACGTGCGGTTGCGGCGACGCATCGTCGACGAGGCACAGCTCCCAGTGATCGTAGAGTTGCTCGCGGACCGACTCGATACATCGGATCAGGAACGGTTCGGGCGTGTTGTAGAGCGGAACCAGTACGGAAATGAGCGGACGATACGCCAGGCGCTGGATATGAGCAGCGATCCCGGATACGTCATCCTGCGACAACGTATCGTAGCGTGTCACCCAATCACCATACTCGTTGCCTGACTGGCCCGCCAAGGTATCGATCGTGCGATCCCTGAGGGCATGCCGCAGCGCGCCAACGACGCCACGCGCCTTGACTAGCCGCATGGCTTGCACGGCATACGGGAAAACCAACGCGGGCTTATCGCGCAGCACACGGATCACCGGCTTCATGCGACGCCACGCCAGCGAAAGCCTTGACATGGGTTGAATCGAGAACCGCTTGATCCTGAAACGTCCGGGGCAACTCATCGGATCCAGGCGAATCGCCTGTACATTCGCCGGGAATACGACCATCGCACCCTGAGACGACAACGACGCTGCGGGCAGCGCCTGCGCAAGCTCCTGTGAAAAACCGGCTCCGGCATTGAAATAGAACGTCGGCGCAAGAATCCCGCTCTCGAGTTCGACCTCAAGCGTGACAAGGTTCCACCCTGCCGAGATTCGAGCATTACCGAAATCAAGCAGAAAATAAGGATCCGCCCCGGTGGCAACCCACCACGGCCCGTCAGGCGTCAAATCATTCGCGGGGTTGAGCGTCGGCTCGATCATATGAGTCATTTTTGAGTTGACGAGTTGCGGGACAGACTATCGCCGCCGGGAATTTGCACAAACAGGTCGCTTACCGTCTGATCGAATCGCAGCGTTGAACAATCGACTGCGACACGCTCAAGCGCGTTCGCCCGT
>NZ_BCPP01001013.1:0-2475 GCF_016586125.1 Burkholderia sp. E168m23 | reverse complement strand
CTCATTTCATCTTCGCCCTCACCAAAATGCTCTAGTTGTGTGATTACTACTACTCTTGTGGAAATATCTCGAAGGCGCAATTTTCTCATTAAATCGTAACCCCCCAGTGGTCGATTTCGTCCTTCTCTAACGTTCGGTCCTCGATCAAACGTAGGGAGGTTCATGTCCAGCAGAACTATATCCGGGCAAGTGGTCTCAATTGCCTTCAGGCCAGTCTGAAAGCTTCCATATAGTCTTATCGAGGCATCAGTAAAATGTTCTTGCAGATAAGCGCATATTAGATCGGCTTTTAGTTGATTGTCCTCGATGACATAGATTTTCATGCTGTCTCTCCCACGTCACCCAGTCGGAAAGTTGTCGTAAATTGTCTGTCGTCGGTAACGGATAGATTCAATGAATGAGATTTTCGTAGATCAAATTCAGCGATCCGCCATACTTTTGATAATCCTGAGCCACCCTCCTTTCGTGCTAGTCGCAGGGCGGAGTCGCGGCTATATCGAGCCATTGCCGCTTCAGCCTGAGCTCTTCTTTCGATCAGGTCGATCGACTCTGATAAAGAGTTAGTAATTTCTATCACGACATACGAGTTTTCCCGTCGAGCAGATACTTTCGTTTCGGGAACGAAATCCTCGTAACCTGAATGAAGAAGAACATTTTGAAGAAGAATGAAAAGTATTTCGCAGATGCCATCGAGCATGAAGCCTGGCAGTTTACCTTGGACATCCACATTCAATATAGGAACAATCTCGTATCCAACATAGCAGTTTGCAATCTGACGAAGTGCAACATGGGCGGCGATATCAAATTCAAACGGTTCTCTAATCAAATCAGTTGGCCGACGAAACCATTCGCTTACAACGTCCACGGCAGCGTCATACTGAGTGCGCGCGCGCGCGATTGCATCCGTGAGGGGGAGGAGTCGTTCGCGACTTATCTTTTCTTCGAGATTTTGGATAAGTGCGGTGAATGCTGATTCGACATGGCTGCGTGCGGAGGTGCCTAGTTCCAATCTAATTTCTTCCATAGAAGAATCGGCGAGTGCCCAGCATTTTGCAACTAAGCGATCCGCAACTTCGTCGAGTGTGGTTTCGCTATTGATGGTATTACTAATCTCCGCAAGTGAATCAGGCTCAACAAATAATGCGAACATGCCGTCGGGTGTTGGACTGCTTTTTATCCGAAGTCGACGTTCGAGATAAGTCGAGATCATTTCTTCCACCCGCGTAGTGAATCTCACCAAACATCGCCTTACGTGATCTATCTCCGTCTCGACTAAATGACTAAGTCGTCTCATCGTCAATTCAGGAATGTAGTGAGCCTTGTTTCGAGTCCTGCAAAGCAGACCTTCCGTTGCGAGGGGACCTCTTAAGTGACCTTCAAAAGCTCCATGCCGTATTGTCGTGCTCAAATGCGTATCTAAACCGTAAGCGGGACTATAGGCAAATTGGCTCGCTACCTCCAGGTACATCGTATGGAAGAGTCCTTCCAATTCGGATGTTGGTAATTTAAAATCACGAAACTCTAATAATCCTTGGGTATGGATCATCTCTTCAATGCGCTTGGAGAGTTTCTGAGCTTGATAGGTCAGCGCGGGAGAATTTTGAAGTTCCTTATAACGTGCTAGGCTGTCCGTTAGCGAAGCTTCGAAAGCATTGCGAATTCCGACTTCGTCAACGAATATCTTGCTCGTCTGAACTTTCTTTAATAATAGTGCGACATTCAAATCTCGGGTAATTATTCTAATTTCATCCTGATACGAGGCGGAGTTGTGTGCGTCGATTTTTAGGAGGTGTTGGCAGATTGCAATGCGCTCGCTCTCTACGTCATCCATGCTCTCAAATGCCGTGCAGTCATCGAGAATTCTTGTAGTGCAGACGTTTCGAAGGAAATATATGAAGCGTGATTTTGAGCAAAAATCAGGTTTGTTAAATAAGTCGGTTGGTCGATTTGCTCTTTGCTGGCCGATGACGTTTTCATAGATATCCGATAGTTCCCGATCCCATCGAGGATGCACATGCTTTGACAATATTTGCAGTAAGATGGAGAGATCTAGGGATGAAAGTAAAGCGGACTCGTCCAAGCATTTTTTTGCCAATTCCGCGAGCGGTAATTGTAGCGGCAAAGATTCACCTGCGACCGCTTGATCAACGATTAGTGCGAGGCATTGCGCATAACACTTGGCTGTGTAAAGCGCCTTGAATAAATACGTTTTACCCGTCATGGCAACATACGATATTTCACTTGCGGCGCATCGGGTGTATTTTTCAATCGCAAATTTAAAATCGGATGCACGAAAGGCTATGTGGCCTTCGTAAGCATCCTTTCTGTATGTGGGAAGCGCTGGAGGGAGCGTGTGGGTGCCCTCTGCGCTAGAAGAGAGGGCGACGCGAAGAAGCATCGCTGGCGATTTGGGGCATGCCGCAGCGAGCGTTTTTGTCCATTCTTTATCGTTTGATATTGCTGCGTATACAGCTG
>NZ_BCPP01001012.1:0-2483 GCF_016586125.1 Burkholderia sp. E168m23 | reverse complement strand
AGCCCTTCGAGCAGCGGCGTCAACGCATCCCACAGCGCCTCGTCGTGCAGCAGCCGGTAGACGCCGCGCACGCCGGGCGCGACATGCTCGTGCTGAGACGGCTGCCACGAGCCGACGTGATGCAGCGCGTCGGCCGCCGCGAACGCGGCACGGCTGAACTGTTCCGGCGGAATGCGCGACAGCGCCGTCACGAGCACCGCGAGATTCTCCATACCGCTCTGCATGCCGGGCTTGTCGAGCGCGTCGACGAACGTGTCGGCCAGTCGCGCGTTCGCGCTGACGACTTCGTTCGCGAAGCGCAGGAAGCCGTGCCGATGCAGGCTGCCGAGGAGGTGTTCGAGCGCGTCGTGCGCGCCGGGCTCCGGCTGCGGAGGCGTCGTGTCGGGGGGCTGGCGGTCGATCATGGGCTTGCTCCGGTTGGGGCGCCAGGCTGCCGTCGTGCCGGCAGCCGTGCGTGCGCCGAATGCGTGTCGTACTCGTTCACCGGCCCCCCGCCGGTGCGGGCAGCCGCGGCCGCGTCACTGCGAATGACCGTCGGGCGACGCCTTGTACTCGCTGCGCGCGCCCATCGCGTCCTCGACGTGATGCACGCCATGCAGCGCGGCGACGCCGTCGATCAGCGCCTGACGTTCGGCTTCCTCGACCTGTCCGGTCAAGCACACGTTGCCGCGCTCGACGCTCACGTCGATGTCGCGCGGGCGGGCGACGAGCCGGCCGAGCGCCGCGCGCACGCGCTCGGCCACCTGCACGTCGCTCGCATCGCCCGCGAGCCAGTCCGCCCGCAGGCCGACGATCGCGCCGCGCGCATGGTCGGCCGCCCGCTTCACCTGCGTATTCGCATAATCGGCCACGTCGTGCCGGCCCGCAACCGCCTTGTCGCGCAGATAAGCGCGTCGGCGCCGGCCGGACGCCGGATCGAGGAAGTACATCGCGGCCGCTCCGCAAGCGACGGCCACCGCAAGGTTCAACAACGGGTTCGAAGGGGTTCTGGAGTTCATGGAGGCACCGTAGGCAATACCCGGAACGACCGGGCTTCGTTTCGGCATGCAGCACGTGCCGTTCCCCGCTGCGAGCGGCGCATGTGAGCCGTCGCACCACGGTGCGCCGACCGAAACGACAAGCGTTTGAAAAATCATCGGGCCGCACATCGCTCGATCGGAAGATCCGACGATCAGGATTCGGGCGGCGTGTCGGCCGTTTCCGCGCGCTTGCCGCCCGGTTCGTCCTCGCCGCGCTCGGCCGCGCGCTGCGCCATTTCGACATAGGTCTGCGCCAACGCGCGCAATTCCTCCTCCGACGCATCCTCGATCCCGATCAGCCGGTCGCTCGCCGCGCGCGTGACCGCGAGCAGTTCGTCGAGCTTCAGGTGCAACGCCACGCTGTCGCGGTTCTGGTTGCGCTGCAGCAGGAACACCATCAGGAACGTGATGATCGTGGTGCCGGTGTTGATCACGAGCTGCCACGCGTTGGAGTAATGAAACAGCGGCCCGCTCACGAGCCACAGCACGGTGATCGCGACCGCGCTGCCGAACGCCACCGGCGAGCCGGCCCAGGTGGTCACGCTCGACGCAAAACGTTCGAACGCGCGGGTGACGGCGTTTCCGGCCGGCCGGGAACCGGCGGCGGGCCCGCACGCCGTGTCGCGACGACCGCGCGGTGGTTCGTTGGGTTCGCGCATGAAAGCCTCCGGATTCGATGTTCTGTTTGAATCGCGCGCAGGAGCCGCCGCGTCGCCTGCCGCGAACCGGTCGCAAGCCGGGCGTTTGGGGTTCGGTCCCGTGTACGCGCCGTCGAGGACAAGCATCGCGCGTGCCCGGCCCGCAGCCCGTGTGGGCTTTACCGCGGCGCGTGTGTGTCCTCGTCGTCCGGGAAATAGCGCGTGTCGGTCAATTGCGCGATGCCGTCGAGATCCGGAAAGATCGTCGCGACGCTCACGCCGACACCGGCGAGTTCCTGCCGGATCGTCGCGAACCGGGCGCCCGGCACGACGATACGCATCAGGCGGCCGGCGAGGTCCCCATGCTGGTCGAGCGGCACGAAGCGCTCGGCGCCGGCGTCGTAACAGTGAATCGTGAACCAGCCGTCCTGCGCGGTGATTCTCGGCATCACGTGCCGCGGACGGAACACCTTGGTGCGCGTGACCTGCAGCGGCGCGCGCCGTTCGGCTGCGGTCGCGATGTCGTCGGCGTCGTGCGACAGGCACCACACCACGCCGTCTCCGCCCGCTTCGCCCGCGCGCCTGACCGCGAACCACAGCGCGGCCAGCGCGTTGCCGGACCAGTCGAGCAGGCGTGTGCGCATCCCGTGCTGCTGCGCGAGCGCGAGCCAGTCGCACGCATCGAGGTTCTGCCCGGGTTCGAGATGCGGCAGTGCGCGCCGCGTGAATTCGTCGAGCATCCGCGCTTCCACGTCAGGCGACGCGCGCTGCCGAGCGATGCCCGGCACGAGCGGCCAGCCGGCGTTGCACTGGCCGCGAAAGAGCC
>NZ_BCPP01001011.1:0-2487 GCF_016586125.1 Burkholderia sp. E168m23 | reverse complement strand
CTCGAAGTCGAGCTTCGCGTAGTCGGCCAGCCGCTGGTTGTCCTGCGGCACGACGACCTTCAGTTCGTTGCCCTTCGTGACGACGAGCGGCGCATCGGCCTTCGGGCTCACGCAGATCCAGTCGATCGATTCGAGCACCGGCAGCGAACCGTTGGTCTCGATCGCGATCTCGAAGCCGGCCGCGTGCAGCGCGTCGACGAGCGGCTGGTCGAGCTGCAGCATCGGCTCACCGCCCGTGCAGACGACGAAGCGATTCGCTTCGCCCTCCGGCCACAGGCCGGCGATCGTCGCGACGAGCGCGGCGGCGTCCTTGAACTTGCCGCCGTTCTCGCCGTCGGTGCCGACGAAATCCGTATCGCAGAAGCGGCACACGGCCTCCGCACGATCCTCTTCGCGGCCCGACCACAGGTTGCAGCCGGCGAACCGGCAGAACACGGCCGGCCGGCCCGCATTCGCGCCCTCGCCCTGCAACGTGTAGAAAATTTCCTTGACCGCGTAAGTCATCGTGCTTCGTCCGGCTCGCGCCGCTCGTTGTCGATCAGAATCCGTTGTCCATCAAGCGCTGCCCGCGCGAGCCGCATCACAGCGGCGCTTCGGTCACCCGCTCGCCCTTCAGGTAAGCCTCGTAGCCGCGCTTGCGCAGCTTGCAGGCCGGGCATTCGCCGCAGCCGAAGCCCCAGTCGTGCAGTTCCGCGCGCTCGCCCACGTAGCACGTGTGCGTCTCGACGCGGATCAGTTCGACGAGCGCGTCGCCGCCGAGCTGTTCGGCGAGCTGCCAGGTCTGCGCCTTGTCGAGCCACATCAGCGGCGTCTCAAGCACCATGCGCGTATCCATCCCGAGATTCAGCGCGACCTGCAGCGCCTTCATCGTGTCGTCGCGGCAATCGGGATAGCCCGAGAAATCGGTCTCGCACATCCCGCCGACCAGCACGCGCAGCCCGCGGCGATAGGCGATCGCCGCGGCGATCGTCATGAACATCAGGTTGCGGCCCGGCACGAACGTGTTCGGCAGGCCGTTGGCCGTCGTCTCGATCTCGATCGTGCGCGTCATCGCGGTATCGCTGATCGCGCCGAGCACCGACAGGTCGATCATGTGATCGTCGCCGAGCCGGTCCGACCACGCCGGAAACCTGTGCTTCAGCGCTTCGCGCACGCCTTCGCGGCACTCGAGTTCGACGCGATGACGCTGGCCGTAATCGAAGCCGAGCGTCTCGACCGTCTGGTAGCGTTCGAGGGCCCATGCCACGCACGTGGCGGAGTCCTGCCCGCCGGAAAACAACACGAGCGCGCCGTCTTTAGCGTCTGTCCGAATCACCGTGATACTCCGTGAATGTGTAGGCTCGCGTCGCACTGCGCCCCGAGGCCGGCTGCCGCCGGACGGCCCGACGCGACCGGCCTGCGCCGGCTCGACCAGTATAGGCAGCGCGGTCGGCCGCGAATGCGGCGGCGCGCTTATACCGCTCATCGCGCGGCATCGTTGCCGCGCGCCACGACAGGCGCGCCGCGGGCAGCCTGCCATGTGCATGAAGCGATGCGCTAAGTCATTGAGCGGGCACGGATTTTATCATGCCCCGGCGAATGCTGCCGGGCCCGCCGCCCACGACACGCGATACCCATCACAAACGAAAAACCCCAAGAACCTTCCGATTCTTGGGGTTTTAAATGCTGGTGGCCTGGGACGGAATCGAACCATCGACACGCGGATTTTCAATCCGCTGCTCTACCAACTGAGCTACCGGGCCAACGAAGAATGAAAGTATATCGAGCTATTCGCCCCCGGGCAAGTGCTTTCGCAAAATATTTTACAGCGCACCTTCGGACGGCTTCTTGCCGAGCTCGACGCCGAGCTGCTTGAGCTTGCGATACAGGTGCGTGCGCTCGAGGCCCGTCTTCTCCGCGACGCGCGTCATGCTGCCGTTCTCGCGCGCGAGGTGATACTCGAAGTACGCGCGCTCGAACGCATCGCGCGCTTCGCGCAACGGGATGTCGAACGGGATCGCCGCCGTCTGGCCCGCGAGGCCGAGCGCCGACGCCATGTCGTCGCCGAGCGTCGGCAGCGCCGCCGCGGACGCGACCGTCGCCGGCCCCGCGGCCTGCCCGCCGCCCGCCTTCGCCGCCGCGTTCGCGGACACCGGCGCCGCGCCGCGGGCGAGACCGTGCTCGACCGACTTCAGCAGCTTCTGCAGCGCGATCGGCTTTTCGAGGAAATCGAGCGCGCCGATCTTGGTCGCCTCGACGGCGGTATCGATCGTCGCGTGCCCGGACATCATGATCACGGGCATCGTCAGCAGCCCCTGCGCCGCCCATTCCTTGAGCAGCGTGACGCCGTCGGTATCGGGCATCCAGATATCGAGCAGCACGAGATCGGGCGCCTGATTCAGCCGGTATTCCCGCGCGGCCTGCGCGTTCTCCGCCGCCTCGACGACATGTCCTTCATCGCTGAGGATCTCCGAGAGCAATTCCCGGATGCCCATTTCATCATCTACC
>NZ_BCPP01001010.1:0-2488 GCF_016586125.1 Burkholderia sp. E168m23 | reverse complement strand
CCATCAAGCGCCCACACTTATCGGCTGTTAATTTTTAAAGAGCGTTTCTGCGAGGAATCTTGAACCCCTCAGCAGCGCTGCGTTTTCAGCAGCAGAGAAGCGAGATTATGAACCGTGTTTCGCAGCTCGTCAACAACTTTCTGAACGACTTCGTTGCGACTGCGGGGCTCAACTTCCGTACCGCCGAGGCTCGCTACCGCCGAACCTCAACAGCACTGCTTCCCTTCCTTCCGCGCCGCGTTTCCGTTAGCGCGAAAGAGGCGTGATTCTAAGCATCCGCCCCCGTCCACGCAAGCCCTTTGTGAAGAAAGTTTGAAAAAGCCTCCGTGCGCTGCCGCGCACGGAGGCCTTGGGCTCGACGAACGATGTCGCGGTGTCGGCCCGCAGGCCGTCGGCAACCTTTCCCTCTATATATAGAAGCGCGTCACTTGCCGCCCACCGCGGCCTGCAGTCGCTCGACCGGCACCGCGTCGGCCATCGCCGTGTAGCCCGCATCGCTCGGATGGATACCGTCGCCGCTATCGTATCGGCGCTGCAGTACGCTCGGGCGCGCCGGGTCGCGCAGCACCGCGTCGAAGTCCACCACGCCGTCGAACCCGCCGCCGCTGCGAATCCACCGGTTCACCTCGAGCCGGATCGCCTCACGTCCGGCCGGCAACGCCGCTGGCGTGAGCGTCGCGCCGAACACCTTCACGCCCTGCCGGTGCGCCGCCTCGATCAGGCGGCGATAGCCGTCGATCAGCGACGCGGCCGTCACCTGCGTATGCGGGTGATCGCAATCGAGCCCCGCGCGCGGCGGCATCTCCGCGAAGTTGATGTCGTTGATCCCGATCAGCACGATCGCCGCCTTCACGCCCGAGCGCGACAGCGCATCGCGCTCGAATCGCGACGCCAGCGACGTGCCGTAGCAAGCGGAATCGCTGAGCAGCCGGTTCCCGCTGATGCCAAGATTCACGACACCGATCGAATCGACGCCCGACGCCGTCAGCCGGCGCGCGAGCGCGTCCGGCCAGCGGCGGTTCCGGTTCACGCTGGAGCGCAGCCCGTCGGTGATCGAATCGCCGATCGCCGCTACGCTGGCGTGCGCGGAGCCGGCTTCGACGGCGAGCTCGGTCACCCACGCATATTGGGTAAAACGGGTCCGGAAGTCGGCGGCACCCGGATCGCTTACGTGATCACCCTGCGCGGACACGTAATTGAACTGGTTCGATACGCGATGCCAGACCGTCATCCGCTGGTCCGGCCCCATCTGGAGACTGATCGCATACGGCTGCGCGGCCGTCACGCCGATCGTCACCGGGTCGCTTTCGAGCTCCGCGCCCGGTGCGAGCGTCACCGACGCCTTGCCGCCGAACCGAACCGGCACCGCCGCACCGCCGGCGAGCGCAGCCCCGTCGCCGGCGCGCGCCAGGCTCGCGGCCTCGACGACCAGCGGCGCGCGACCGTATGCATTGCTCACGCGAATCCGCGCGGCGCGCCCCGACACGGTCGGGTAGACGATCTGGCGCACGGTCCGCCCGGCCACGTCGGGGGCGCGATAAAGCGGCGGCGGCGCGGCGAGATCGGGAATCGGCTGCAGCGCGGTCGCCCATGCGGCGACCCACCCGGCCGGTGCGGCCGACGCCGCAAGCGGCGCCACGAGAACGGCCGCACCCAGCACGGCCGCGGCGAAACTGCTTCGAAATGACATCGGCAAAATCCTCATCGGAAAGCGGGCATTGTGCCGCAGAAGCCGAAGACGCGAGACCACGTGCGGAGCCGTAGCTGCGCCCACCTGACCGCACCCTGACTTCCCTCGTTTACCCGAATCCCACTGCAAATCCGCAAGAAATTTATTAACCGACCGGTCGGTTGGTTTATACTTCGCACACATTCAACCGGACGAGAGCTTTCGCCATGTACACGCAATCCCTCGACATCCCCGGCAACGTCGCGCCGCTCGACGCCGCAGCCGAGTCGCCCGAGCAGGCGCGGTTCGATGCGGTGATGGCCGCGGACGGCAAGATCGAACCGCAGGACTGGATGCCCGACGCGTATCGCAAGACGCTGGTACGCCAGATCTCGCAGCACGCGCATTCCGAAGTCGTCGGCATGCTGCCGGAAGGCAACTGGATCTCGCGCGCGCCGAGCCTGAAACGCAAGGCGATCCTGCTCGCGAAGGTGCAGGACGAAGCCGGTCACGGCCTCTATCTGTATAGCGCGGCCGAAACGCTCGGCGTATCGCGCGACTCGCTGATCGACGCGCTGCACGCCGGCAAGGCGAAATACTCGAGCATCTTCAACTACCCGACGCCGACCTGGGCCGACGTCGGCGTGATCGGCTGGCTGGTCGACGGCGCCGCGATCATGAACCAGATCCCGCTGTGCCGCTGCACGTACGGCCCGTATGCGCGCGCGATGATCCGCGTGTGCAAGGAAGAGTCGTTCCACCAGCGCCAGGGTTTCGACGCGCTGTTGTCGATGATGAAGGGCAGCGACGCGCAACGCG
>NZ_BCPP01001009.1:0-2490 GCF_016586125.1 Burkholderia sp. E168m23 | reverse complement strand
ATTATCAACTCCGAAAATTGCCCGTCCGATTGATCGTGTGCGACTCGAAGCAAGCACGAGCCCCCCCATCAACGAAATGACCTCATACATCGGTGTCCACGAAGAGGAACTCTCGCGCACTCACAAGTCGTGACGGTAAGTTATTTTGGATACCAGAATAAAATCACGAACTACAATTTCCTTTATCTGCATCCTTCGATACTCTATATCCAATCGCATGGTTGATATATCGTCGAAAGGAAGCAGCCAGTGTTTACGTTGGTTTCGCATCGTACATACCTAGGTATAAGCCCGCCAGCGATCGCTTCGATCCACCCCCGCAGCGCACAGGCCGGCCTCAGTCTAGTCGCTTCGATCATCGACCCATGTCTGGCGCGCAGTCGTTATTCGGCTTGTTGGGTCGTACTCGTCAGATACGTACAATCCGAGAATCGAAAAGGATGCGTCACGCTCATAACATAGCTGACGTCCTGCCGCCCATGTGATGGCACGACTCCGCGTCAAGCCCCACACATTCCACGCCTTGTACCCTTCGCTCCTGCATCCGTCGTTCCAACAGTACGGGAGTCCGACGCACAAATTGAGCCGTCAGCGATCGCCGGCGACTCGTCGACACATTCAAGTAAGCCATGCAGCACGCTGTGATTTCGACCATCAAGCCAACATTAATACACGGCAAGGATTGGAACGATGCCTGCGTTGCTGATGTGGTCGAAAGCGCCCTAAGGAAAATCGTACTAAGCAGCAAAGATCGCAAACCAATGTGCACCAAGATCCAGTAAAATCCACTAGCCTTACGATTGTTGCACGGTCTGGTTGCCGTCCTTAAGGACTCGAACGTCATGCCCTATTGTTCACCATGGCACATACTTTATTGGTGTGCTATCAGCCGACAGCGACGCTACCTTATGTATGGCCCAGCACATCCCCGCATGACAATCGCCCATCAGGCCCTCGATTCTCTGAACACGGATTCAGTCTGAGAATGTGGTGACAAGGATCACATACAGACATCCGTTCTCGATCGGATCACGAGGCACGCCGATACCGCGTTACCGAGTCTGTTGCAACAACTGACATACGACATCTTATTCGACCCTCGGGAGCACCACTTGGAATTGAACGCTACGGGAATATCCGATTCCTTGCCCGTGATTACCACGGTCGATGCAGCCAGAGCCGATCGCATTTTCAAGCGACTCGCGCTGCGAGTTCTGCCGATCTTTATGTTTGCGTATCTTGCGTCCTATATTGATCGCGTCAACGTAAGTTTCGCTAAACTTCAGCTTAGCCAGGACCTGGGATTTACCGATGCCGTTTTCGGTTTTGGTGCGGGCACATTCGCGTTGGGCTATGTACTATTTGAAGTTCCGAGCAACATGCTATTGCAGAAGGTCGGGGCAAAACGATGGCTGACACGCATTATATTGGCGTGGGCGATCGTCTCGGCTCTAACCACATTGATTGCCACACCAAAGCAGTTCTATGTCATGCGTTACCTCCTCGGAGTAACGGAGGCCGGCCTCGTTCCGGGTGTCGTATATTATATTTCTCAGTCGTTCCCGCGCTTCCACAGAGCACGAATTTTGTCCATATTCTATACGGCACTCCCAATGGCTGGCCTGATTGGATCCCCCATGAGTGGATTCATCATGGAATATCTCGATAGTCTTCTGAGCCTCGCCGGCTGGAAGTGGATGTTGATCATCGAGGCAATTCCAGCCTTCGTCGCCGCTATCATGTGCTGGAAATATCTGGAAGACGACGTCACCCAAGGAAACCACCGATCCGAATCAGATCGTAACTACCTTATTAGCGCGCTTGAAGAGGACAAGTCAATAGCCGCATCAATAAATCAGAACAATATCTTTTCAAGCAAGATTTTCTGGATTTTTGGAATTATTTATTTTCTCGATGTTTTTGGAATTTACGGCTACACACTCTGGGCGCCAACCATCATCAAATCGCTCGGTGTAGAGCGTAATTCCTTGATCGGGCTCCTCGCCGCGCTGCCCAATGCGGTTGCCGTTATCGTAATGATAATTGCCGGTCGGAAGGCCGATAGTCGCAGGGAGCGCAGGCTGCTCGTCGCCGCATTATTCCTGATGGCCGCCGCAGGTCTGACTCTCGCACTTGTCTGGCACGGCACGCTTTGGCTGAGCATTGCGGCGCTCTGTATTGCCAACGCGGGATTATTGTCCATCCCCCCAATATTCTGGGGTATGCCAACTGCCGTCCTCTCCCCCCGCAATGCCGCGAGCGGCATCGCGTGGATCAGCGCAATAGGCAATATAGGCGGCTTCTTCGGCCCCTATGTCGTGGGCTTATTGAAACAGTCCTCGGGCAGCTTCGTACCGGCGATCTATTGCATCATCGCATGCCTTCTATTCGGGCTAATTCTCACACTCTTATTACCGAAGCACTTGGTCAATCGCTAGGAAATAAGGCCCGCTCCGCAGGCGGGCTCAACTCCGAAACACCGCGCAACCG
>NZ_BCPP01001008.1:0-2492 GCF_016586125.1 Burkholderia sp. E168m23 | reverse complement strand
TGTTGGGATTCACGGACACGATGCGGCTCCAGTGACGCCGGGCGTCAGCCGAACCGGAGCCGGTCGATGCCGACGAGCCGGTTGAAGATGAAATAGAACACGGCGGTGAAGATCACGAGATACGCGGACAGCGCACCGGCCAGCCCCCAGTTGAGCAGATCGTTGGTTTGCGACGCGATCAGCTGGCTGATCATCTCGTCGCCTGCGCCGCCGAGCAGGGCGGGCGTAATGTAATAACCGAGCGCCAGCACGAACACGAGAAAGCACCCGGCGCCGATGCCCGGCAGCGTCTGGGGCACGTACACGCGAAAGAACGCGACGACCGGGTGCGCCCCGAGCGATTGCGCGGCGCGCATGTAGATCGGCGGCACGCTTTTCATCACCGAGTAAATCGCGAGAATCATGTAGGGCAACAGCACGTGCGTCATGCCGATCAGCACACCGGCGCGGTTGAAGATCAACGGCAGCGGATGATCGACGACATGCAGCGCGAGCAGTACGCGGTTGACCACACCGCCCGGTTGCAGCAGTACGTACCACGCGGTCGTGCGGACCAGCAGCGAGGTCCAGAACGGCACGATCACGAACAGCATCAGCAGGTTGCCCTGCTTCGCAGGCAGGTTGGCGAGCAGCCACGATACCGGGTACGCGAGCAGCAGGCACAGCAGCGTGACCGTGGCGCTGATCGACACCGTGCGCATGAACGCGGCGCGGTAGACCGCGCTGTTCGCAGGCACCGAATGGACGGCGCCGTCGGGGGATACCTGTGCGTCGAGCCCGTTCAACAGATAGTCCGGCGTCCATGACGATGCCGCGCGTTTCAGCAGGCGCCAGGTTTCGGGCTGGTTCCAGCGCTCGTCGGCGGCCAGCAGGACGGGCTTCCATGCCATGACCGCATCCTGAGCGCGTACCGTGCGTGCCGACTTCAGCAGCAGCGTGCGGAACTCGGGCTGGTAGAAGTTCATCCGGCGCGCCACGTCGCCGAGCGTGCCGGCGTCGCCGGCGCTTTTCAGTCCGCCGGCGAGGGCGGCGAACACCGGTTCGTCAGGCACGCCGTGGCCGTCCCAGTGTCGCAGCGTTTGCGCGAACGACGGCATCGCGCCGGACAGTTCCGGATTGCGCACGCTGCGGGCCAGCAGCGAAGCAATCGGCGCGATGAACGTGGCGAGCAGGAACACGAGCAGGGGCAGCGTCAGCAGCAGCGCGCGTAACGCCGCCTTGCGCCGCGCCTGCCGGTATTTGACGGCGTGCTCTGTCGCGAGCGCGGGGCCTGCCGCCGTCATGGGAAGCATTGACGAGTTGTTCATCGGGACTCCGGAGCGACGCGCCCGGCACGGGACGCGTCGCGTAATACCACTACGACGTCATGGAGCGGCGCATTACTGGCCGAGCCATGTCTGGAAGCGCTTGGTCAGCGCATCGCCGCTGTCGGCCCAGAAGTTCGCGTCGATCTGGATCGGTCGCTTGAAGTTGGCGGGCGCGGTCGGCAGGTCGGCAAGGCGGGCCTTGTCGATCAGCGGCAACGATGCCTTGCGCGGCGGCGCGTAAGCGATGTACTTCGACAGAGCTGCGTATGCCTGCGGCTGCGCCGATGCAGCGATGAACTGCTTCGCGGCCGCGGCGTGCTTCGCACCCTTCGGCACACCCCACCATTCATAGTCGTACACCTGCGCGTCCCAGACGATCTTGAACGGCTTCTTGTCCTGGTGAACGGCGCTGTCGATGCGGCCGTTGTAGGCCTGCACCATCGTCACCGCGCCGTCCGCGAGCAACTGCGGGGCTTGCGCACCGGCTTCCCACCACACGATGTTCGACTTGATCGTATCGAGCTTCGCAAACGCACGGTCGACGCCGGCCGGGGTCGCGAGCACCTTGTAGACGTCGGCCGGGGCCACGCCGTCGGCGACCAGCGCCCATTCGAGCGTGACCTTCGGCGACTTTCTCAGGCCGCGCTTGCCCGGGAATTTCTTCAGATCGAAGAAGTCCGCGATGCGGGTCGGGGCGGTCTTCAGCTTGGACGCATCGTACGCATACACGGTCGACCAGACCATCGCGGCCACCGAGCATTCGCGCAGCGCGCCCGGCAGGAAATCCGACGTGTTGCCGATCGTCTTGCTGTCCAGCTTGTCGAGCAGACCTTCGTCGCAGGCGTTGATCGCGTCGTTGGTCTCCATGTCGATCAGGTCCCAAGTCGGGTTCTTCGCCTGCTCCATGGCCTGCAGCTTGGCCAGGCCGCCGTCGTACGACTCGGTCTGGAACTGGGTGCCGGTCTTCGCAGTGAACGGCTCGAACCATGCGTGGCGAGCGGCCGTTTCATAGGCGCCGCCGAATGTCACGACGGACAGCGTATCCGCGGCGTGAGCGGCAGGCAGCGCGGAAAAGGCGCCGAGTGCGGCGACAGCCGCGATCGTGCGGCGCAGGGACGCGTAGCGAGGGTTTTGCATTATCAGGCTCCAGAGGCGATGGGCACGGCAACAGGCGGGATGGGTAAG
>NZ_BCPP01001007.1:0-2494 GCF_016586125.1 Burkholderia sp. E168m23 | reverse complement strand
TTATTCTGACAATACTACATTGCGAAAAGCACACTGTTGCGCGCGTACAGCTTTCAGATGGACCGCAGAAAGGCAGCGGACACGCCCAGTCGCAGGTCCGAGGAGAGGGCGCGCGACCGCGCGATCTCCTTGGTGAGCTGCTTCACCGTGCGGCACGCCAGCGTCAGTTCGCCGTGGGGCGACATGGCCAGCGCAATGAAGCGCGGCACGGACGGCTCAACCACCATTGACGCCTGCAACCGGCATTCTTTTTCAAGAGTGGCAATCGCGTAAGGTCCGAGCAACCCATAGATGCCGCCATCGGCCACGATGTGGCCCTGCAGACTCAACGAGTCGGCTTCTGCCGCAAAATTCAGGGAGACCTGATGTTCACCGGCAATTTGTTCGAGCCGGTCGCGCCAGCTATTGGGGCGGCAGAAAAAGACCAGCGGAATCCCGTCGAGCTTTGAAAAAGCAATAGTAGGGTGCTTGGTCAAAGGGTCGCCTTCCGCGCCGACCAGGTAAGTCGCCGCCTCAACCAAATACTCGTCACCGTCTTTCGGCGTCGGGCTATTTCGAAAGAGGATGGCGAGGTCAACACTGCCGTTTTCCAACCACGTATCCAACAAAGCCCCCTGACCCTCGCGCACCTGTAACTGCACTAGGGGATAACGTTCTCGAAGGCGATGGTAGAGCGTGCTGACCAGCGGATGAGCGGTGGAGGGCAAGATTCCGAGTCGGACCACGCCGATCGGCTCTCCGGCCGAACTGCGAATGTCGTTGGATAACTGTTCCGTGCTGGCCAGCCATGTCCTGACGCGCGGGGCAATCCGCGCCCCCAAATCGGTCAATACCACGCCGCGCCCCGTCCGTTGGAACAGGCGGCCGCCGCAGTATTGCTCCAGTTCAACGATCTGGCGGCTGATATGTGGCTGGCTGGTTCCGTAGGCAACGGCCGCCTTGCTCAAGCTCCCGAGTTCCGCCGCGTCGATGAAAAGCTTCCAAGCCGCGTAGTCCACTTTCCGGCCTCCAATCAGATATGTCAAATCAGTATATCTGAAATGTGCTGCTAGGCAGTTCTCGCATGAGGCGTCCATCCCTACACTGCAACGCATGCACCGTTGTTCCAGCTTGAAGCGAAACGAGCAGCGGGCTCTCCTCTACGAAAGAGGAGCGGAAAAGCTCACATTTGGAGACGTCATGAAAGCAATCGATCTGCGCGGTCTGGTCCCGGCACCCGTTACCCCTTTCACCCGCGACGGCGCGGTGGACCATGCAGCAATTCAACGTCTGGGCTCCTGGCTCGGCAGCATTGAAGGCGTGAAAGGTCTGACGGTGCTCGGCCACGCTGGCGAAGGCACGTTCATGACGCAGAAAGAACAGGCTCAGGTCATCGAAAGCTTCGTTAAGTCCGTCGACGGCAAGATTCCGGTCATCGCCGGTATCACGCTCGAAGGTACGCAAGTCGCCGTCGACGAAGCGAAGCGCGCGGTCGAGGCCGGCGCGTCGGCTGGTCTGGTGTATCCGTCGCACGGCTGGTTGCGCTTCGGCTACCAGAAGGGTGCGCCGCAGGACCGCTACCGCGCCATCTACGAAGGCAGCGGCCTGCCGCTGATCCTGTTCCAGTACCCGGATGCCACCAAGGCGACGTACAACCTCGAAACGCAACTCGAAATCGCCGCACAGCCGGGCGTGTTCGCGATGAAAAACGGCGTGCGCAACATGCGTCGCTGGGATGTTGAAATCCCCATCATCCGTCGCGAGCGTCCGGAACTGCAAATCCTGACCTGCCACGACGAGTATCTGCTGCACACGATGTTCGACGTTGACGGTGCACTGGTCGGCTACGGCGGCCTGGCCCCCGAGCCGCTCATCGAGCTGATCAAGGCCGGTAAGGCGAAAGACTACGCGGCCGCACGCGCGATCCACGATCGTCTGCTGCCCGTCACGCGCAATGTGTACCACCGTGGCTCGCACATGGAAGGCACCGTGGCACTCAAGCACGGCCTCGTGGCTCGCGGGATTCTCGAGCACGCGACGGTGCGCTCGCCGCTGCTGCCGCTCGCGGAAGGCGCGGACGTTGAAATCGCCGACGCACTGCGTTCGGCAGGCCTCGTCGACTGACGCGGAAGCGGCGCATTCATAGCCGTTATGACGATAGCGAAGCGCTGCCCCCGCTTCGCTATCCGCGTTAAGCCGTCACGGCGACGCACGAACGCTCGTTTCGCACGTCGCCCATAACAGGATCGGGAAACGACCAAACAAGCTCCAACATCGCGACACTACAAGACAGAAGCGCGACGGTGCTTAAAAAAGACGAAGTCCGAGGGCCCATAAAATGCAGCTTTTCAGGAGACAGCATGAACACCCCTTTGACCGCCTACAGCGTCGGTGTTGGTCAATCCGAGAGCGCAACGCGCACCACGAGCGAGCAGTTGCGTGCGGCGAACCTGCTGTTCCGAATCGAGAACGTACCGTTCTGCCGGTGGCACACCAAGGCCCGTATCATCATGGG
>NZ_BCPP01001006.1:0-2500 GCF_016586125.1 Burkholderia sp. E168m23 | reverse complement strand
CCCGATCAGTTGCACGGCTTCGAGGAGCGCCTCACGACCGACATCTATCCGGCCGATTTCGGCTGGGTGCCGGACTGGGATCAACCGACCGAGCGGCCGAGCTGGTATCACAACATGAGCTCGGTGCTCGATGCCGGCCCGTGCGTGCGTACGAACCAGCTCGACTTCGACGACGAAGTGACGTTCGCCGCGAAACAGAAGCTGTACGACGTCGCGCGCGAACGTGCGGCCGGACACGATACGCGGCCGTTCTGCATGGTCGTGTCGCTGACCCATCCGCACGACCCGTATGCGATCACGCGCGAATACTGGGATCTGTACCGCGACGAAGACATCGACATGCCGGCCGTGCGGCTCGATGCGGCCGAAAGCGATCCGCATTCGCAGCGGCTGCGCTTCGTCTGCGAGAACGACCGCACGCCGCCGACCGACGCGCAGATCCGCGCCGCCCGCCGCGCGTATTACGGCGCGACGTCCTACGTCGACACGCAGTTCGGCAGCGTGCTGGCCGCCCTCGAGCAATGCGGGTTCGCCGACGACACGATCGTGATCGTCACGTCCGACCACGGCGACATGCTCGGCGAACGCGGGCTCTGGTACAAGATGACGTTCTTCGAAGGCGGCTGCCGCGTGCCGCTGATCGTGCATGCGCCGGGCCGCTTCGGCGCTGCGCGGGTGCGCGGGCCCGTGTCGCACGTCGACCTGCTGCCGACGCTCGTCGAGCTGGCCGGCGCCACGCCCGCCGGCGGCTGGCCGGACGCCGGATGGCCGGACCCGGTCGACGGTGCGAGCCTCGTGCCGCACCTGCACGGCACGCCCGCGCACGATGTCGCGCTCGGCGAATACCTCGCGGAAGGCGCGCTCGCGCCGGTCGTGATGATCCGCCGCGGCGACTGGAAATACGTGCATTGCCTGGCCGATCCCGACCAGCTCTACCACCTGTCGGACGACCCGCGCGAGCTGACGAACCTGGCCGGGCAGCCGGAAGCCGCCGACGTGCTCGCCGCGTTCCGCGTGGAGGCCGCACAGCGCTGGAACCTGCCCGAGCTGGACCGGCAGGTGCGCGCGAGCCAGCGGCGCCGGCGCTTCCATTACGCGGCGACGACGCAGGGCCGCATCCACGCGTGGGACTGGCAGCCGTTCACCGACGCGAGCCAGCGCTACATGCGCAATCACATCGAACTCGACACGCTCGAGGCGATGGCGCGTTTTCCGCGCGTCGGGCGCTGAGCGTCCGGCGGTGCGAACATTCATGAACGACGGAGGAAGCGGACGATGAAACGGCAATGCAATGCAGCAATCCGAAGGATCGGCGCGGCGCTTGCCGCCGCCGCGTGCGTGGCGGCGCAGCCGGCGCATGCCGCCGATCCGCAGACGTGCGACGCCGTGAAGATGGCGGCGCCCGGCTGGACCGACATCGACGCGACGAACGCGATGGCGGGCGTCGTGCTGAAGGCGCTCGGCTACCGGCAGGACGTGGCGAACCTGTCGGTGCCGATCACGTACCAGGGGTTGAAGAAAGGGCAGGTCGACGTGTTCCTCGGCAACTGGATGCCCGCGCAGGCGCCGCTCGTGAAGCCGTTCGTCGACGAAAAATCGATCGACGTGCTGCACGCGAACCTGAGTGGTGCGAAATTCACGCTCGCGGTGCCCGACTACGTGGCCGCGGCCGGCGTGCACACGTTCGCCGATCTCGCGCGCTACGCGGACCGTTTCGGCGGCAAGATCTACGGGATCGAGCCCGGCGCACCCGCGAACCAGAACATCAAGCGGATGCTGTCCGACCACGTGCTGGGGCCCGCGAACTGGTCGCTCGTCGAATCGAGCGAGACGGGCATGCTCACGCAGGTCGAGCGGGCGGTGCGCGACAAGCGCTGGATCGTGTTTCTCGCGTGGGAGCCGCATCTGATGAACACGAAGTTTCATCTGACGTATCTGTCGGGCGGCGATGCGTACTTCGGCCCGAACTACGGCGGCGCGACGGTCAACACGGTCACGCGTGCCGGGTTCGCCGGCCAGTGCACGAACCTCGCGCGGCTGTTCCGGCAGATGACGTTCTCCGTCGACGTCGAGAACCGGATGATCGCCGACATGCTCGACAACAAGACCTCGCCCGCACTCGCGGCGCAACATGCGCTGAAGGCCGAGCCGGCGCTGGTCGCCGGCTGGCTCGACGGCGTGACGACGGCGGCCGGCGCGCCGGGCCTGCCGGCCGTGCGCGCGGCCCTCGACGGCCGCTGATTCCCTCCCTCCGGGCGGCCGGTATTTACCGTGCCGCCTGTCTACGTGTTTTCCCGATCCGTCGCATGGCGACCATTTAGTGTCGCCTTCAGACGGGTGGCCTGAAATATGGGTTTGTATTTTTCGCCAATGGCTGCGTTATTGCGGAAAACGAAATACCGAAGCCAGCGGGGCGGTCTGAATTCGAATCCACCGGCGCATCGCGGCACGCGTCGGGACGAGATTCTATCCATCGAACGGTTCAGGGAGGGTGGTCGAT
>NZ_BCPP01001005.1:0-2501 GCF_016586125.1 Burkholderia sp. E168m23 | reverse complement strand
CGCCGAACCGCGCCGCTTCCCCGATTCTGGCGGCCGACCGCCCGACGACGTGTAAACTGCTGCCTTTTTTGACGGTTTGCAGCATGGTGCAAGCATCTCCGCGCCCGGCGTTGAGCGGTCCGACGCTCGTCCGGCTGCTCGCGCGCCTGGCCGATGCCGACGTCGCGGAATCCCGGCAGACGCTGTCCGACCGGCTGAGCCAGTGGCTCGGCTGGACCGACGCGATCACGCTGTCGTCCGCGTTGAATGCGAGCCCGCCGGGTGTCGCGGCCGGCGTGCGCGGCTACGACGCCGAGCGCGACTGCGCGCGCGTGCGCCACGACCTCGCGCAGGCGATCACGGCCACCCAGCGGCCGCGCGCGCGGCGCCGGCCGGGCGACCTGCCGCCGCCGGCCGCCGATACGGCCGATTTCGCGGATTTCCGCCAGCGGTACCTGACCCTCCAGCAGGACATGGAAACGGCGATCGGCCAGTTGCGCGGCCGCCTGCGGGTCGCGCTCGCCGCGCGCTCGTCCGGAATGGCGCGGCTTGCGACGCTCGACACGATCATGGAGCGCGTGCTCGGCGCGCGCGAGCGCAGCCTGCTGTCGGCCATACCCGCGCTGCTCGGCACGCGCTTCGCGCGGCTGCGCGACGCGGAGCGGCAGGCGCTGGCCGAGGCTGAAGCCGTGGCCGCGGCCGCCGCTGCGCCTGACGCCGACGCATCCGCTCTGGCCGATGAGGGCGCGGCGGCCGACACCCCGACCGTCGCGGCGATCGTGCCCGGCGCGTGGCTCGATACGTTTCGCGACGAGATGCACAGCATTCTGCTTGCCGAACTCGAAGTCCGGTTTCAAACGGTAGACGGGCTGCTCGCGGCCCTTCGCACCTGCTAATCAACACGCTATGTCCAGAATTCGCCTTGATCTCGTTGTCTTCGTCGCCGGTCTGCTCGCAGTGGGCTGGATCGGTGCCGGCTATGTCGCGTCGAACCCGCTGGCGGCGGCCGTCACGCTGCTGATCGGCGCGTGCTACGTCGCCGGCGCATGGGAGCTGCTGCGCTACCGGCAGGCGACCGCCACGCTGTCGCACGCGGTCGCCGGCCTGAGCGCGCCGCCCGCGACGCTCGACCCGTGGCTCGACACGCTGCATCCGGGCCTGCGCGGCGCGGTGCGCGCCCGGGTCGAAGGCGCGCGCGTCGCGCTGCCGGGCCCGGCGCTCACGCCTTACCTCGTCGGCCTGCTGGTGCTGCTCGGCATGCTCGGCACGCTGCTCGGGATGGTCGTCACGCTGAAGGGCACGGGCGCCGCGCTCGAGAGCGCGACCGATCTCGATGCGATCCGTGCGTCGCTGATCGCGCCGGTGAAGGGGCTCGGGTTCGCGTTCGGCACGTCGATCGCCGGTGTGGCGACGTCCGCGATGCTCGGGCTGCTGTCCGCGCTCGTGCGCCGCGAGCGGATCGACGCGGCTCAGCAACTCGACGCGAAGATCGCGACGACGCTGCGCGTGCATTCGTCCGCGCACCAGCGCGACGAATCGTTCCGGCTGCTGCAGCGCCAGGCCGACGTGATGCCGGCGCTGGTCGACCGGTTGCAGACGATGATGACGACGCTCGAGGCGCGCAGCGTTGCGTTGCACGATCGTCAGATCGAAAGCCAGCAGGCATTTTTCGACCGGACCGAGCGGGCGTATGCGGGCCTGGCGTCGAACGTCGGCGACGCGCTGAAGGAAAGCGCCGCCGAAAGCGCGCGCGTGGCCGGCGCCGCGCTGCAGCCGGTCGTCGCCGCGACGATGACGGGGCTCGCGCAGGAGATGGCCGCGCTGCGCGACACCGTGACGGGCGCGGTGCAGCGTCAGCTCGACGGGCTGACCGAAGGCTTCGAGAAGACCACTGGCAACGTGACGGCCGTGTGGAACCGGGCGCTCGACGAACAGCGCCGCGCGGGCGACGCGGTCGCGCAGCAGTTGCAGACGACGCTCGGCCAGTTCACCGACACGTTCGCGCAGCGTTCGTCGGATCTGCTCGACGGCGTCGCGACGCGCCTCGAGTCGACCGAAGGCCGCCTGTCGGACGCATGGCGCGAGGCGCTGGCGCGCCAGGAGCAGGTCGGCGAGACGCTGGCCGGCCAGCATGCACGCGCGCTGGGCGAAGCCGCCGCGACGTTCGAACGCCATTCGGCCGCGACGCTCGCCGCGATGCACGAGTCGCACGCGGGTTTGCAGACGCAACTGGCGGCGCGTGATGAAGAACGTCTCGCTGCATGGAACGACTCGCTGGCCGCGATGGCCGCGAAGCTCGGCGACGAGTGGCAGCGTGCGGGCGCGCATAGCGCGGGCCGTCAGCAGGAAATCTGCGACGCGCTTGCGCAAACGACGCGCGATCTCGCCGCCCAGGCGTCGACGTTCGAACAACGCTCGAACGATCTGCTGTCGACGATCCGCGAGTCGCACACCGGTCTGCAGTCGCAACTGGCGGCGCGCGACGAAGAACGTTTGTCGGCATGGAACGAGTCGCTGGCCGC
>NZ_BCPP01001004.1:0-2516 GCF_016586125.1 Burkholderia sp. E168m23 | reverse complement strand
TCGTCGACATCGCGGGCAGCGTCGGCTTCGCGGATCAGAGCACGTTCACGCATGCGTTCACGAAGCGCTTCGGCGTGGCGCCGGGACGCTGGCGCGGCGAACGGCACTGAACGGTCAAGCGGCGCCGGTTCTCCCGCGATGGCGGATGCGACGGCCGCTCGCCCCGGCATCACGGCCGGACGCGCTTCGACAGCCGCTGCCCGTCCCGCATGAAGCCGTACCGCGCGTAAAAGCGGTGCGCATCGAGCCGATGGTCGCCGCTCGTCACCTCCAGTTTCACGCACCCCACCGACTCGAACCAGCTGTGCGCCGCTGCGATCAGCGCGCCGCCGACACCCTGCCCGCGACAGCTTTCGTCGACGACCAGACTCGTGATGCGCCCGAGATTGCCATGCGCGTGAAATAGCGCAAGCGCATGCAGGCTGATGCAGCCGACCACGCGATGCGCGATCGTCGCGACCAGGATGCGGTCGACCGCGCTCGGCAGCAGTGTTGCCAGCTTGTCGCGGATCATCTCGGGGGTCGCATCGTAGCCAAGCTGGTGCATCAGCCGTGCGATGTCCGCGTGATCGGCGATCTGCGCGTCGCGCGTCGTCAGGTTCGAGGGAGTCATCCGGACAGGCCTGTCGAAAGTCGATGTGCGCGGTGGCATGCGCCCGCCGCATTGCCATGTTAATCGCCGCGCACGGGCCGCGTATCGACGCTTCACGTCCCGCTGAAACATCGAATGTCCGTCGCCGCCTACGATGGACGCATGGATACGACCACACCGTCCCCCGCTTTCCCGCCCGCGCTGGCGCGCATCGTCGCCACCGTCAGCATCGGGTTCGTCGTCACGCAGCTCGACGTGACCATCGTCAATATCGCACTCGCGCATCTCGCCGCCGATCTGCACCTGCCGGTGGCCGGCCTGCAATGGGTCGTCGATGCGTACACGCTCGCGTTCGCGGTGCTGATGCTGTCGGCCGGCGCGCTCGGCGACCGCTTCGGCACACGCCGCCTGTATGTCGCGGGCCTCCTGCTGTTCGCGTTCGCGTCGCTCGCGTGCGGCGCCGCCGTCGCGCCCGCGATGCTGATCGCGGCCCGCGCGCTGCAAGGCGTCGGCGCCGCGGCCATGCTGCCCAATTCGCTCGCGCTGCTCAACGACGCGTGCCGGCATGACCCGCGCCTGCGCGCCCGTGCGGTCAGCGGGTGGACGGCGGCCGGGTCGATCGCGATCGCGGCCGGCCCGGTCGTCGGCGGCCTGCTGATCGCCGCGTGGGGCTGGCGCGGCATCTTCCTCGTGAACCTGCCGCTGTGTGCGGCGGGGCTCGCCGCCACGTTCGCGTGGGTGCCGGCGCGCCGCGAGCAGGCTGCCCCGGCGCGCTCGACCCGTTCGCTCGATCCGCGCGGCCAGTTCATCGCGATCGCGATGCTGACCGTGCTGACCGGCGCCGTGATCGAATGGCGGCCGCTCGGCTTCACGCATCCCGTCGTGGCCAGCGGTTTCGTGCTGGCGGCGCTGGCCGCGCTCGCGTTCGTCGCGGTCGAATCGCGTACGGCCACGCCGATGCTGCCGCTGTCGCTGTTCCGCCACCCTGCGTTCAGCACGGCCGTGCTGTTCGGGATCTGCGTGAACCTCACGTACTACGGCACCGTGTTCGTGCTCGCGCTGTACCTGCAACGCGCACGCGGCGAATCGGCGTTGCAGGCCGGGCTCGCGTTCCTGCCGCTCACCGGCGGCTTCCTGCTGTCGAATCTCGCGAGCGGACGCGTCGTCGCCCGCCACGGCCCGCGCGTGCCGATGGTGGCCGGCGCGCTCGTCGCCGCGCTCGGCTACGGGTCGCTGCATTTCGTCGATGCCGCGACGCCGCTCGGCGTGCTGCTGGTGCCGTTCCTGCTGATTCCGTCGGGCATGGGCTTCGCGGTGCCCGCGATGACGACGGCCGTACTCGCCTCGGTCGCGCCCGAGCGGGCCGGCATCGCGTCGGCCGTGCTCAATACCGCGCGGCAGGCCGGCGGCGCGATCGGCGTCGCGGCGTTCGGTGCGCTCGCCGGCGGCGGCGGTGCAGCGCAGGTCGTCAGCGGGTTGCGGATCGAAACCGTCGTGTCGGTCGCGCTGCTGGTCGCGGCCGCGCTGCTCGCGACCCGCGTGCGGACCGATGCGGATCGCGGTGCGCCGCGGTCGCGTCAGACCTTGTCGGCGCACGATTGAGCGCGTGCGGTCATGCGTCGCCGGGGTCGGGCTGGATCAGGTGACGCCATGGAAAGACGTTACGCCCGAAGTGGCTCACGTGCCCACCGCGGCTCGCCTGAATCACCATGAACTGCAAGCGCGGATGCGGCCCGTGCAGCGTGTCGGGTGCATCGGGATCGAGACAGGTATTTCCCAGATACAACGCGGGAGCTGCTGGCCGGTCGGGCCATCGCGCCTGATGCTCATCGCCGTGTCGCGCTCGCCTCGTCGTCGACCTTCCTGACGACCGTGTCGGCCGCCTTCACGGGCCGGCCGTCGTCGTGCCGCAGCGCGAGCTTGC
>NZ_BCPP01001003.1:0-2522 GCF_016586125.1 Burkholderia sp. E168m23 | reverse complement strand
GGTGATCTGCTGCTGCGTGTCGCGTGCGCGCTCGGCGGTGCTCGTGCTCGATCTCTGATGCGCCGAGCGCCCCGCCATGCTGCGGCGCCGATCTAGCGCTTGATCGAGGCACCGAGGCACCGATGCACCGGCGCACTGAAGGCCGATGCCGACCATCGCCGGCGACACGCACGGCGCGCCATCGCGCACCGCCCGATCGTCATTCGTCGAAACGCTCGACGATCTCCGCGAGCAGCGCGCGCATCCACGCGTTGCCCTCGTCCTCGTGGAAGTGCTCGTGCCAGTGCATCGTCACCGGCGCGGGCGGCAGCGTGACCGGCAGTTCATACAGGCGGAATGCGTTGTCGCGGTTCAGGATCTGCGCGAGCCGCCTCGGCAGCGTCGCATACAGATCGGTGACCGACAGCACGCTCGGCAGCGCGACGAAGTGCGGCACCTCGAGCGCGATGTTGCGGCCCACGCCCTGCGCGCGCAACGCGTCGTCGAGCGCGTGGTGGCTGTGCTCGACCGATTTCACGTTGACGTGCGCGGCGCGCACGAACTGCTCGAGACTCAGCACAGCGGCCGTCGGCAGCCCGCGCCGGCGCCCCGTCATGCACACGTAGGTTTCCTCGAACAGCACCTGGTGGCGCGTGCGCGGCATCAGCTCCGGCAGGTTGCCGATCGCGAAATCGAGCCGGCTCGCGCGCAGCGCTTCCTCGATCTCCTCCACCGGCAGCGGCTGCACGCTCAACGTCACGCGCGGCGCACGCTCGCGCAGCGCCTGGCAGATCGCCGGCAGGTACGCCATCTCGCCCGCATCCGACAGCGACACCCGGAACGTGCGCGCGCTGGTGGCCGGATCGAAGCGCTCCGCGTAGCGCAGCGCCACGCGCACCATGTCGAGCGCCTTGCCGACGATGCCCGCGAGTTCGAGCGCGACGGGCGTCGGCTGCATGCCCGAGCGCGTCCGCACGAACAGCGGATCGTCGAACAGCGTGCGCAGCCGGCCGAGCGAATAGCTCACGGCCGGCTGCGACAGCGCGAGCCGCTCGCCGGCCTTCGTCAGGCTGCGTTCCTCGACGATCGCCTGGAATACGCGCAACAGGTTCAGATCGAGATGATCGACCGATGTCATCGTGACCTCCATCATTTGCCGCATTTATTTGATCATCAATTTTAGATCAATTTGACCAATATGTAGCAGAAGACGAGACTGGTCTCCGGACGCTGCGCCCAGCGCGGCCCGATTTTCGCGACTCTTTCCCCACGACGACGATGAGCGACATTGCCTACCAGACGATCGACACCCGCGCGTTGCATGGCCTCGCGCAGCCCGACCGCATCGCGCCCGCGATGTATCACGACCCCGCGCTGTTCGAAGCCGAGCTCGACCGCATTTTCTACCGCACCTGGATCTGGGTCGCGCACGACAGCGAACTGCCGAACCCGGGCGACTTCGTCACGACGACGATCGGCCGCCAGCCGGTGATCGTCGTGCGCGACAAGACCGGCGAGATCAACGTGCTGCAGAACCGCTGCCGCCATCGCGGCGCGACCGTGTGCGAAGCGCACAAGGGCAACGCGAAGGGCTTCACGTGCCCGTATCACAGCTGGTCGTATGCGCTCGACGGCACGTTGCGCGCGCTGCCGTACGGCGACGGCTACGAAGGCGTGTGCGACAAAGGCGACCTGCCGCTCGTGAAGCTGCGCGTCGGCGTGTACCAGGGGCTGATCTTCGCGAGCTTCAACGACGCGATCGAGCCGCTGGAAGATTTCCTCGGCGGCGCGAAGCCGTGGATCGACCTGTTCATGAAACAGGGCGCCGGCTACCCGATCAAGGCGAACGGCGAACACAAGTTCAAGTTCAAGGGCAACTGGAAGATCCAGCTCGAGAACACCACCGACCTCTACCACTTCCCGGTCGTGCACAAGTCGTGGATGAAGTCGATCGACGACGAGACGGCCGCCGCGATCACGAGCTTCATGACGAGCGAGCATGCGTTCTGCCGCGGGCTCGGCAACGGCCACAGCCTTGCGGTGCTGATGCCGGAGCTGATCGATCTCGACGAGGACGACGGCGCACCGCTGCCCGAACGCTTCGCGCCGCTCGCGGCGAAGCTCGCCGAGCGCCATGCGCCGGACGAAGTGCGCCGCATCGTGCGCTCGCTGATGGGCGTCGGCTTCAACCTGAACCTGTTCCCGAACCTCGCGCTGTCGATGGCGTTCTTCCGCGTGCTGCGGCCGATCTCCGCGAACGAAACCGAGATCCGCCACGTCGCGCTCGCGATGGACGGCGGCCCCGACGAAGCGAACCGCGAGCGGCTGCGCATCCACGAGCACTTCCAGGGCCCGTTCGGCTTCGGCAGCCCCGACGACGCGGAAGCCTGGGAGCGCGTGCAGCGCGGCGCGCACGCGGGCCCCGACGTGCCGATCCTCGTGAATCGCGGGCTGAACCGCGAGACGACCGCCGCGAACGGCGAAAAGACCGCGCATGCGACCGACGAAACCGGCATGCGCGAGGCCTACCAGCAATGGCGCAA
>NZ_BCPP01001002.1:0-2526 GCF_016586125.1 Burkholderia sp. E168m23 | reverse complement strand
TGCGCGTGAAGCCGCGCCGCGAGCGGCCGTCGGAAGCCGCGATTCGCGAGAAGGTGCACGAACTGCTCAAGCTCGTGCAGCTCGACTGGCTCGCGCAGCGCTATCCGTCCGAGCTGTCGGGCGGCCAGCGCCAGCGCATCGCGCTGGCCCGCGCGCTCGCGGTCGAGCCGAAGGTGCTGCTGCTAGACGAACCGTTCGGCGCACTCGACGCGAAGGTCCGCAAGGAATTGCGCGGCTGGCTGCGTCGCCTGCACGACGACCTGCACATCTCGACGATCTTCGTCACGCACGACCAGGAAGAGGCGCTCGAAGTGGCCGATCGCATCGTCGTGCTGAATCGCGGCCACGTCGAGCAGGTCGGCAGCCCGCAGGACGTCTACGATCATCCGCAAAGCGCGTTCGTGTACGAGTTCCTCGGTGCGGCGAACCGGTTGCCGGGCACGGTCGCCGGGCGCGGCTTCGTCGCCGAGGGCGCGGCTGCGCCGATCGAGGTCGACGCCGATTTCGCGGGCCCCGCGAACGCGTACGTCCGGCCGCACGATCTGCAGCTGTGGCCGGTGGGCGAAGGGCATCGCGACGGCATCGCGGTGGACGTGCGGCGCGTGATTCCGCTCGGCGGTTCGGTGCGGGTGGAGCTCGAGGCGCGCGCGGGCGGCGCGCTCGAGGCGGAACTCGATCGCGACGCATGGCGGGCGCTGTCGCTGCAGGTCGGCGACGGCGCGACGGCCGTACCGCGCGCCGTGCGGGTATTTCCCGCGCGTTGACGAGACAAAGCAGGGCAGAGGGCGGGTTTCGCTCCGATTGAACAATCAAACAACGACAGCCTAAGAGGCATACCCATGAATTTTCAGCAATTGCGGTTCGTGCGCGAAGCGGTGCGCCAGAACATGAACCTGACGGAAGTCGCGAACGTGCTGTACACGTCGCAGTCGGGCGTGTCGAAACAGATCAAGGATCTGGAAGATGAGCTGGGCGTCGACATCTTCATTCGGCGCGGCAAGCGGCTGACGGGGCTCACGGAGCCCGGCAAGGCGGTGCACCAGCTGATCGAGCGGATGCTGCTCGACGCCGAGAACCTGCGCCGCGTCGCGCGCCAGTTCGCCGATCAGGATAGCGGCCATCTCGTCGTCGCGACGACGCACACGCAGGCGCGCTACGCGTTGCCGAAGGTGATCCGGCAGTTCACCGACGTGTTCCCGAAGGTGCATCTCGCGCTGCGCCAGGGCAGCCCGCAGCAGATCGCGCAGATGATCCTGAACGGCGAGGCCGATCTGGGCATCTCGACCGAGGCGCTCGACCGCTATCCTGACATCGTCACGTTCCCGTGCTATTCGTGGCACCACACGGTCGTCGTGCCGAAGGGCCATCCGCTCGTCGGCCGCGCGAACCTGACGCTCGAGGAAATCGCCGAGTACCCGATCATCACGTACGACCAGGACTTCACGGGCCGTTCGCACATCGACCAGGCGTTCACGCAGGCGGGCGCCGTGCCCGACGTCGTGCTGACCGCGATCGACGCGGACGTGATCAAGACTTACGTCGAACTCGGGATGGGGATCGGCGTGGTCGCGGCGATGGCTTACGATCCGCAGCGCGACACGGGGCTCGTCGCGCTCGATACGCAACACCTGTTCGAGGCGAGCACGACGCGGGTCGGGCTGCGCAAGGGCGCGTTCCTGCGTGCGTATGCGTACCGGCTGATCGAAATGTTCGCGCCGCACCTGAACGAAGCGGAAATCGCGGGGCTGTTGCGCGAAGCCGTTTGATTTGACCCGAGCGTGTCGCGCGCCGTCCGGGCCGTTGCCGCGGATGGCGCGACTTGCACCACGTGTGCGTTGCCGCATACGGCACCGGGCGGCGGCAGGGGATTGCCGCCATCACGGCTGAAGCATCCGCCGATGCGATAACACGCAAGGTGCGTCGCGTCAGGTGACGATCGCCGATGTTTTCAGCCAACAGAAAAACAAGAACAACCTGCGACGCCGAACCTCGGCGCGAAACGCACAATCGGCAGTCGTCCTCGTTCACAAGGCTGCGCGTTCAAATCACCGGTTCCGTCACAGTCGACGACATATCGCGACGGCGAACGCGGCCGGGCTTCGTGCCGATCGTCGACGCGATCACGCTGTCCGGAACGACCCGCGCCATCACCGGCAAGCCGGCTACGAAGCACTTCGACGATCCGCCGCCGGCGTCGCGAGTGTCGTATTTGCGCGTCGTGAAGCGCGCTCGCGCGCTCCGAATAAACCCTTAAATATTGATCAGACAGGTTGCGCGCCGAAGCGAATCGGTACAGCATAGCCTTCACTCCGCCGGCGTCCCGCCGGCGGTGGCGCGTCAACGACAGCACGCGCCAGGCAGTCGGCCGTCTGCCTCGCTTCCATTCCGTGGTACCGACAGCAGCATCGATGGCCATTGCCCGGGTAGAGTGGCGCAAACGTTTGCTCACATTAAAACAACAGTCGAATAACAATCCGGCCTTCGGGCCAGTCGCCAGGAGATGTGTATGAATGTCCGCTTTCGCCG
>NZ_BCPP01001001.1:0-2526 GCF_016586125.1 Burkholderia sp. E168m23 | reverse complement strand
GATCAAGACGCGCTTTCCCGACGCGCGCGCGACGCTCGACCCGAACGGCGCGTGGTCGCTCGACGAGGCCGTCGCGCTGTGCCGCGGGCAAGGCCACCTGCTCGCGTATGCGGAAGATCCGTGCGGGCCGGAAGCCGGCTATTCGGGCCGCGAGGTGATGGCCGAATTCCGCCGCGCGACGGGGATTCCGACCGCGACCAACATGATCGCGACCGACTGGCGGCAGATGGATCATGCGGTGCGGCTGCAGGCGGTCGACATCCCGCTCGCCGATCCGCATTTCTGGACGATGCAGGGCTCGGTGCGGCTCGCGCAGCTGTGCCGCGACTGGGGGCTCACGTGGGGCTCGCACTCGAACAACCACTTCGACGTGTCGCTCGCGATGTTCACGCATGCGGCGGCGGCCGCGCCCGGCACGATCACCGCGATCGACACGCACTGGATCTGGCAGGAAGGCGACGCGCGGCTCACGCGCGAACCGCTCGAGATCGTCGGCGGCAAGGTGGCCGTGCCGGAACGGCCGGGACTCGGCATCGAGCTGGACATGGCGCAGGTCGAGGCCGCGCATGCGCTGTACAACGCGGTGGGTGGTACGGCGCGCGACGATGCGGTCGCGATGCGTTATCTGGTGCCGGGGTGGACGTATGATCCGAAGCGGCCGAGTTTGGGGCGGGTTTAGGGTGGAGTCGCGGGACGGTGGCGGTTGCCAAACGCGGGAAACGGTCGCATCCTGCCCGCTGCCTTGATCGGCCCGCGTGGCGGACGGTCGGGTGCCCCAGTCCATCCGCAACAGAACGCCCTCCATGACGTCATCCGATCCGACACCGCGGCAGATCATCGTCTTCGTGCTGTATTCGGTACTGTGCCTGCCCGCGAGCATGACCGTTGCCGGGTATGTCGCGACGCGGATCACGCAGAACGTATCGAATTTCGAAGGCGGCGCGGGTTATGCCGCGCTGTGGTGGATCATCATTCTGACTTGCGCGTTCTATGGGCTGTCGATCGCCATCTGCGCGCTGCTGCGGAAGAGGACCGCGGTGCTCGCGGTCATGACGGCGGGTTCGCCGTGTTGGCGGTGCCGACGTTCAGGGTGATTTACGAGTTGGCGACCTAGCGCGTCGGCCAAGGTCCCGCGGAAAAACAAAAAGGCCCGATCTAGCGATCGAGCCTTTCGAATTCCGTTGGTGGAGCGGAGGAGGATCGAACTCCCGACCTTCGCATTGCGAACGCGACGCTCTCCCAGCTGAGCTACCGCCCCATCAGTCAACTATCATACACACGCATTTCTGCGCTTGGCAATAGGGGGTTGAATCGCCCCTGAAACCTTACTTTGACGGCGCGCCGGCCAGCACCCATTCGACCACCGAGCGGACGTCGGCGTCGCTCATGCGCGGATGCGCCGGCATCGGAATCGCGCCCCACACACCCGAGCCGCCGTCCTTCACCTTCTTCGACAGCTTCGCGACGGCCTGCGGATCGGACTTGTAGCGCGCGGCGATATCCTTGAACGACGGGCCCACGAGCTTGCGATCGACCGCGTGGCAGCCCATGCACGCGTTGCTGCGCGCGACTTTCAGGCCGTCGCCGACGTCCGCGTGCGCGGCGCCCAGCGTGCCGGCCACGAGCGCCGCAGCCGCGGCGCCCTGCACCATCCATCGTTTCATCTGCATGCCCGTCATTGCGCCTTCGCCTTCGGATTGCCCGGATGCACGTTCGACGAATTCGAGATCGGCGCGGGCGGCTGCAGCGGCGCGGACTGCACCGATGCGTCGGGCACCGCGCCGACCGTCGCGCTGTCCGCCGGTGCGGCAGCCGGCTGCGCGCCGGATGCGCCGCTCGCGGGCGACGCGTCCTGCAGCGCCTGCGCGTCCTGCGGCTTCACGTACTGGAACACCTTCACGACCTTCTCGACGCCCGGCACCTGGCTCGCGGCTTCCGCGCCGCGATTGCCTTCGTCCACCGTCACGAGGCCCATCAGGTAGAGATTGCCGCGCTCGCTGACGACCTTGTAGTAGTTCGCCGAGATGCCCTTCGTCGCGATCAGCTCGGACTTCACGCGCCCTTCGAGGTACGAGTCGTTCGCGCGCGACGACAGCGACGACGCCGGCTCGACCGACAGCTCGTTGACGATGCCGTTCACGTTGTTGATGCCGCGCACGAGTTCCTCGGCGCGCTGCTTCGACGCGTCGTTCGGCACTTCGCCCGTCAGCAGCACGCGGCGGTTGAACACCGTCACGTTCACGTGCGACTGGTCCGGCAGCCCGTTGTTGATCTGCGTGAGCGACTTGACCTGGATCTCGCGATCCTCCGTCTGCGCGCCGAGCGTCCGGCGATCGGTCGCGATCAGCGCGCCGCCGCCGGCCGCCGCACCCACGACCCCGAGCACACAACCCTGCAGCGACACGGCGAGGCCCGCCGTCAGCGCGGCGAGCAGCGTGGTTCTGACGAGCGTCTGTTTGACGCGGCTTTGATTCATCGACGGCTCTCCTTCGTTCAATCCTCACCCAGCAGCATCGCGTCGATGCC
>NZ_BCPP01001000.1:0-2527 GCF_016586125.1 Burkholderia sp. E168m23 | reverse complement strand
GCATCGTCGTTGTCGACCGCGACGTCGGCCGCCCCCACCGGCACGCCGACGCTGCCGAGCGCGTCGCCGCAGGCCTCGCCGACGTTGCCCGGGTCCAATGGCGCATCGTCACTGCCCGCGTCGCCGCTGCTCGACAGCCCGTTCCTGCTGCCGCAGTCGTCGGGTCCGTCCGCCGCGCAGGCCGGCCCGACGATGCTCGACGTGAAGCGCATGCAGACCGTTGCGGGCGCGATCCGCGCGGCCGACAGCCGGATGTCCGATTCGGTGAACGAGCGCGCGACCCAGCTCGCGCTGTCGCAGGCGCACATCAAGCAGACGCAGGCGAAGAGCACGCTCGAGTCGGTGCAGAAAAAATACGACGACTGGGCAGCCGCGAATCCGCCGCCCATGCGCTTTCGCACCGTCGCGGGCGACGACATGATCCCGGCGCCGTCGGCGCCGCGTCCGAACCTGTATCAGGTCGAGCTCGACAAGGCGAAGGCGGCCGTCACGCAGGCCGACAACGCGGTGCAGCGCCTGCAGCTGCTGAGCGAGACGTCGCACCAGCAGGTGCTGATGGACCGGTTCGACGCCGGCCTCGACGAACGGCTGCGCTATGCGGCGCCCGGTTCGGACGCCGAGAACGACTACAAGAAGGCGCTGCACGATTTCTACGAAGCGCATCGCGGCGAGTTGTCGAACTCGCTGCTCGACGCGGCCAGCGCGAGCACGAACAACGGCGGCACGATCGCGTTCGGCAAGCTGACCGACAACGAGCAGCGCAACCTGATCGGCGTCGCGCTCGGCATGCAACCCGACGTCCAGAACGACGCGGCGTCGGGCGACGATTCGGACCCCGTATCGCCGACGAAGGACGACGTCGCGCGCTACACCGACAAGGACAAGCTGAAGACGATCAACAGCGTGCGCGACAAGCTGCTGTCGATTGGCGGCGGCGCGACGACGCAGGTCAGCGTGTTGCCGATGGTCTACGCCGCCAAGGATGCCGGCATGACCACCAGCGCGCTGTTCAAGGTCAGCGGCAAGGACGGCACGCAGTACGTCGACGAGACGGCAAGCAACTACGACGACATCAACGATTACATCGACAACAACGAGCTGTCGACGGACGGCACGGTCGACATCGCGACCGGCCACAACGCGGACGGCACGCTGCAACTCGTGTCGAAGGCCGCGCATCACGAAAGCGGCTTCGACAGTTTTCTGAACACGCTGACAAGCACGGGCCTGAACATCGGCATGATGGTCGGCGGAATGGCGCTCGAAGGCCTCGGCACGCTGCTCGACGGCACCGGCATCGGCGCGATCGTCGGCGTCCCGCTGAACATCCTCGGCGCGGGGATGATGTACACGGCGATCGGCGCGACGATGACGAGCGCCGGCCTCGATCTGGCCAACCGCGCCGACCACGGGCGCAGTCTCAATCCGTTTACCGACGCGGGTGCGCGGGCCGACTTCATCAACCTCGTGCCGATGGGCGCGGCGGGCGCCGCGAAGCTGGCCGGCAGCAAGCTGTTCACGCGCGCGGTCACGGCGCTCACGCGCACGCCGAAAGTCGCGTCGGTGCTCGCCACCGGCGCGCGGACCACCGCGGTCGTGACGGGCGTGGGCGGCGCGGTCGAGGCGTTCGGCGAAGCGGGCTACGAGTATTTCGTTACCGGCGACAAGAAGGCGGCCGGCGAGCAGCTCAAGTCCGGGATCACCAACGTCGCGTTGATGGCCGCCGGCGGCCTCAAGGAGCGCGCGGTGACGTCGGTGCGCACGCGCATCGGCCAGCCGGTGCCGATCCGCGGGGCCGACGGCAAGACCGTCAGCGTCGACAGCCAGACGATCGGCCGGATCCTCAACAGCGGCGACGCGTCGTCGCTCGCGGCCGGTCGCACACGCGTGACGCTCGACGGCGAAGCCGTCAAGGTATCGCCGGACGGCACGCTGCGGGTGGGCGACAAGGTGCTGACCTACGACAACACGCCGATTCGCGTGCTCGACCGCGCGTCCGCGAAGCGCCTGCCGCCGGGCAAATCGGTGGTGCTCGGCGAGGACGGCACGCTGTCCGTCGTATCGGTGTCGCCGAAGGCCTGGACCAATGGCACGCGTGTGGACGACGTGACCGGCACCGGCGAGCGCATGTCGTTCGGCCCCGACGGCGAGATGAGCGTGACGCCGAAGATCGTCGCGAAGACGCCGCTCGACGTGCTGCAACACGTGCTCGACCAGGCCAGCGACGCCTACCGGCAGACGGTCGCCGGCGCGCAGGCGCCGCGCCGCCTCGCGCAGACGGCGGCCGAAGGCGAAGCCGCGAGCGTGTCCGCCGACGCGCGCAGCACGCGCCGCAACAGCGAGGAACACGCCCGCGTGCAGCAGCAGCGCGACGAAACCGATGCCGAACGCAGCACGACCGCGAGCGCCAACCGGCGCAGCGCCGACACGCAATCGATGCGCTGGCGGCCCGTCGCGGCCGACGAGCCGGCCGGCCCGGGCACGCGGGCGAAGCCGGACGGCGCGCCGCCGCGCGTCAACGCGAAGG
>NZ_BCPP01000999.1:0-2527 GCF_016586125.1 Burkholderia sp. E168m23 | reverse complement strand
ATCGTCAAGTTCAAGCAGGCCATCATCGCCGCCGGCTCTCAAGCAGTGAAGCTGCCGTTCATGCCGGAAGACCCGCGCGTCGTCGATTCGACCGGTGCACTCGAGCTGCGCCAGCTGCCCAAGCGGATGCTCGTGATCGGCGGCGGCATCATCGGCCTCGAAATGGCGACGGTGTACTCGACGCTCGGCGCCGAGATCGACGTCGTCGAAATGATGGACGGCCTGATGATGGGCGCCGACCGCGATCTCGTGAAGGTCTGGGAAAAGTTCAACGCGAAGCGCTTCGGCAACGTGATGCTGAAGACCAAGACGGTCGGCGCGGAAGCGAAGGAAGACGGTATCTACGTGAAGTTCGAAGGCGAGAAGGCACCCGCGGAAGCGCAGCGCTACGACCTTGTGCTCGTCGCGGTAGGCCGCAGCCCGAACGGCAAGAAGATCGGCGCGGACAAGGCGGGCGTCGCGGTCACCGAGCGCGGCTTCATCGACGTCGACAAGCAGATGCGCACGAACGTGCCGCACATCTTCGCGATCGGCGATATCGTCGGCCAGCCGATGCTCGCGCACAAGGCCGTGCATGAAGGCCACGTCGCAGCCGAAGCCGCGCACGGCGAAAAGGCGTACTTCGACGCGCTGCAGATTCCGTCGGTGGCATACACCGATCCGGAAGTGGCATGGGCCGGCAAGACGGAAGATCAGTGCAAGGCCGAAGGCATCAAGTACGGCGAGGCGGTGTTCCCGTGGGCCGCATCGGGCCGCGCGATCGCGAACGGCCGCGACGAAGGCTTCACGAAGCTGATCTTCGACGAGGAAACTCATCGCGTGATCGGCGGCGGCATCGTGGGCCTGAACGCGGGCGACCTGATCAGCGAAGTGTGTCTCGCAGTCGAAATGGGCGCGGACGCCGAAGACATCGGCAAGACGATTCACCCGCACCCGACGCTCGGCGAATCGGTCGGCATGGCCGCCGAATTGTATGAAGGCGTCTGCACGGACTTGCCGCCGCCCAGAAAGGCCTGATCGCCATCTCGGCTTGCGTGTCGCAAGTATGACGAGTTGCGGGTTTTCCCGAGCGTGCGGCGACAATGACCGTTTTTGGTGATAACTCGACTTTTTATCAGAATTTTCCGCGGAGCTGCCAGGCATAAACTTGTTCATCAGGTGATGTTGTTCGAATGCCTGCTGGAGCGGAAATCGATGTTCTGCCGCGCAAGCGAGCGTTCGAACTTCAGGGCACCGGAGCCTTGTGCAAAGAGGAGACGCGGGCTATGAACGTTGCGCTGGACAGGATAGACCTTAGCATCCTGAGTGAACTTCAGGAGGACTCAAGTTTGACGAATCTCGAACTGGCGGCTCGAGTCAACCTGTCGCCCTCTCCCTGTCTCGTCAGGGTCAGAAATCTGGAGCGTCTCGGTGTAATCAGCCGACGCGTCGCCGTGCTCAATGCGTCCCTGCTCGGCCTGGGCATCATGGCCATCGTCGAGATCAGTCTGGAGCGGCAGGGCATGCAGGCGCGGGAGAGTTTTGCCGACACGGTCAGAGGCATCACCGAAGTCATGGACTGCTTCATGATGACCGGGCAAACCGACTATCTGCTGCGGGTGGTGGCGAGAGATCTCGTCGAACTCGAACACATCATCACGCACAAGCTGACGTCGCTTCCCGGTGTGGCCAGCGTTCGCTCGAACGTCGTCCTGAAACGGCTTGCCAACAAGACGACGCTTCCCATCGACAAGACGCGGCCTATCCAGATTCATGGACTGGCGCAGGCGTCGTGATCACATCGCGTAAGGTGCTCTCATGAGTAACGCAATGTCCGCCGGCCGGCCGGCAGATTCGCGCGCCGACATCGCAACGGCGTTGGAGATTATCGAAGAAGCGCGCGCCGGGCGGATGTTCATTCTGGTCGACGACGAGGACCGTGAGAACGAAGGCGACCTCGTCATTCCCGCGCAATTCGCCACGCCCGACGCCGTCAACTTCATGGCGACGCATGCGCGCGGCTTGATCTGTCTCGCGATGACTCGCTCGCGCTGCGAATCGCTGGGTTTGCATTTGATGAGCCGAATCAACGGTTCGCGGCACGAGACGGCCTTCACGGTGTCGATCGAGGCGCGTGACGGTGTGAGCACCGGCATCTCGGCGGCCGACCGCTCCCGCACGATTTCGCTGGCGATCAATCCGGAAACGGGGCGAGACGAGCTCGTTTCTCCCGGACACGTCTTTCCGCTCATGGCGCGCGACGGCGGCACGCTCGTGCGCGCGGGCCACACCGAGGCGGCGGTAGATATCGCCCGGCTGGCCGGGCTCGCACCGGCCGGTGCGATCTGCGAAATCATGAACGACGACGGCACCATGGCGAGGCTGCCGGACCTCATCGCCTTTTCACGGCGGCATCAGCTGAAGCTGGGCACGATCGCCGATCTCATCGCGTATCGCCGACGAACGGAACGGCTCGTCGAGGCCGTTGAACACGGGAGCTTCACCGAGCCGAATGGACGGCATTGGCGGATCGTGGTCTACCGGAACC
>NZ_BCPP01000998.1:0-2529 GCF_016586125.1 Burkholderia sp. E168m23 | reverse complement strand
GTGCTCGATCGTCTCGAAGAAGCGCTCTTCTTCCTGGCGCAGCACGTCGGTCACGCGCTGTTCGGCTTCCTTCAGCTCCGGATAGGCGGTGCCCATCTCGGCGACGAGGTCGGCCACCAGCTTGTGGAAGAACGCGCCCTTGCGGCCCAGCTTGTAGCCGTGACGGATCGCGCGGCGCACGATCCGGCGCAGCACGTAGCCGCGACCTTCGTTGCCGGGGATCACGCCATCGACGATCAGGAACGAGCACGCGCGGATGTGATCGGCGATCACCTTCAGCGAGTTGTTCGTGAGGTCGCTGATCTCGGTCACGCGCGCGGCGGCCTTGATCAGGTTCTGGAACAGGTCGATATCGTAGTTGCTGTGCACGTGCTGCAGCACCGCGGCGAGACGCTCGAGGCCCATGCCGGTGTCGACCGACTGCTTCGGCAGGCGCGTCATGTTGCCCTGCGCGTCGCGGTTGAACTGCATGAACACGAGGTTCCAGATCTCGATGTAGCGGTCGCCGTCTTCTTCAGGCGACCCCGGCGGGCCGCCCCACACGTCCGGGCCGTGGTCGTAGAAGATTTCGGTACACGGGCCGCACGGGCCGGTGTCGCCCATCGTCCAGAAGTTGTCCGATGCGTAACGCGCGCCCTTGTTGTCGCCGATCCGGATGATCCGCTCGGTCGGCACGCCGACTTCCTTCGCCCAGATGTCGTAGGCCTCGTCGTCTTCCCGGTAGACGGTCACCCACAGCTTGTCCTTCGGCAGCTGGTAGACCGTGGTCAGCAGCTCCCACGCGAACTTGATCGCGTCGTGCTTGAAGTAGTCGCCGAACGAGAAGTTGCCGAGCATCTCGAAGAACGTGTGGTGGCGCGCCGTGTAGCCGACGTTCTCGAGGTCGTTGTGCTTGCCGCCCGCGCGCACGCTGCGCTGCGCCGTCGTGGCGCGCGAGTACGGGCGCGGGTCCGTGCCGAGGAAGACGTCCTTGAACTGGACCATGCCCGAGTTCGTGAACATCAGCGTGGGGTCGTTACCGGGCACGAGGCTCGACGAGCGGACGATCGTGTGGCCCTTCGATTCGAAGAATTTGAGGAATTTCTCGCGGATTTCGGCAGCTTTCATGGCGTGCGGGGACAGTCTGGCAAAGACGGCTTCAAACGCCGGCGCCCCAGGCGGGGCGCGCGGCGGCATGGATTCGGAAACGATCGATTATACGGGATCGGGGCCGGCTTCCGGGCAAAGCGCCGGCAACGCGGCTCGGCCATCCGGACGAGCCGCCTGGGCCACCCGCGCGGCCGATTCGCCTTAAGATGCTCGGCATGCCAATCGGCCTTGCCCGACAACGCAGGCCCGCCATGAAAGGAGACGATTCGACGATGGGTGCCCTGAGCCATATCCGCGTGCTGGACCTGACCCGCGTGCTCGCGGGCCCGTGGTGCGCGCAGACCCTTGCCGACTTCGGCGCGGACGTGATCAAGGTCGAGCGCCCGGGCGCCGGCGACGACACGCGCCACTGGGGGCCGCCGTACCTGAAGGACGCGGACGGCGCCGATACCGCCGAAGCCGCGTACTACCTCGCGGCGAACCGCAACAAGCGCTCGGTGACGATCGACATCGCGACGCCCGAAGGGCAGCAGATCGTGCGCGAGCTCGCCGCGCGGAGCGACGTCGTGCTCGAGAACTACAAGGTCGGCCAGTTGAAGAAATACGGGCTCGACTATGAGGCGCTGCGGGCGGTGAAGCCCGATCTCGTCTACTGCTCGGTCACCGGCTTCGGCCAGACCGGCCCGTACGCGCACCGCGCGGGCTACGACTTCATCGTGCAGGGGATCGGCGGCTTCATGAGCATCACCGGCGAACGCGACGGCGAGCCGGGTGGCGGCCCGCAGAAGGCCGGCGTCGCGATCGCCGATCTCGCGACCGGCCTCTATTCGACGATCGCCGTGCTCGCCGCGCTCGCGCATCGCGACCGCACGGGCGAAGGCCAGTACATCGACATGGCGCTGCTCGACGTGCAGGTCGCGCTGCTCGCGAACATGAACACCAACTTCCTCGCGAGCGGCAAGCCGCCGGTGCGCTGGGGCAACGCGCATCCGAACATCGTGCCGTACCAGACGTTCCAGACGCGCGACGGCTGGATCATCGTCGCGGTCGGCAACGATGGGCAGTTCCGCAAGTTCGTCGAGGCCGGCGGCCGGCCCGAGCTGGCCGACGACGAGCGCTTCGCGACGAACCCGTCGCGCGTGCGTCACCGCGACACGCTGGTGCCGATCCTCGCGGAGATGGTGAAGGCCCGCGGCAAGGCCGACTGGATCGGCGCGCTCGAAGCGGCCGGCGTGCCGTGCGGGCCGATCAACGATCTCGACGAGGTGTTCGACAACGAGCAGGTGGTCGCGCGCGGGATGCAGTCGTATAACTTCGTATAATGTATGCTATACGAAGTTATTACGATGAATTCGTACACGCCGACGAGCGACACCTGCTCGGCCTTCAGCGCGGTTTCCTCGAACACCTCGCGGGCGATGCCGTCCTCGGGCGTCTCGC
>NZ_BCPP01000997.1:0-2535 GCF_016586125.1 Burkholderia sp. E168m23 | reverse complement strand
TGATTCCGCGCGAGTTCATCCCGGCCGTCGACAAGGGCATCACCGAGACGCTGAAGAGCGGCGTGCTCGCGGGCTACCCGGTCGTCGACGTGAAGGTGCATCTGACGTTCGGTTCGTACCACGACGTCGACTCGAACGAAAACGCGTTCCGGATGGCCGGCTCGATGGCGTTCAAGGAAGCGATGCGAAAGGCGAAGCCGGTGCTGCTCGAGCCGATGATGGCCGTCGAGGTCGAGACGCCCGAGGACTTCATGGGCAACGTGATGGGCGACCTGTCGAGCCGGCGCGGCATCGTGCAGGGGATGGAGGACATCGCGGGCGGTGGCGGCAAGCTGGTACGTGCCGAGGTGCCGCTCGCGGAGATGTTCGGCTATTCGACGTCGCTGCGCTCGGCCACGCAAGGTCGTGCGACGTACACGATGGAGTTCAAGCATTACGCGGAAACGCCGGCGAACGTGTCGGAAGCCGTGATCAACGCGAAAGTGAAATAAGCACCGCTCGCTCGCGCGCTGGCGCATGCGCGCAAAGCCCGTCCGGTTCGTTCCGGACGGGCTTTTTTCTTTCGGCGCGCATCGCGTTCGTGGCTTTTTGATCGGCGCGCCGAGCTTTTTTTAGCGTGCCACAATGGATGGCGATTCGTCAGATGGAACCCGCCCGATGCCGCCCACCCCTGCCCTGCGCCGCCTGCTGACCCTCTATGCCGGCCTGATCGCCGCGAACGTCGCCGTCTGGCTGTGGGCGCTCGCCGTGCTGCACGATCATCCGCTGCTGTTCGGCACCGCGGCAATCGCGTACGGGCTCGGGCTGCGTCATGCGGTCGACGCGGATCACATCGCCGCGATCGACGTCGCGACGCGCAAGCTGATGCAAGACGGCCAGCGTCCGGTGAGCGTCGGCCTGTTTTTCTCGCTCGGCCATTCGACGATCGTGATCGCCGCGACGCTCGGCATCGCGCTGACCGCGTTCGCGTTGCGCGACCGGTTCGATGCGTTCCGCGACATCGGCGGCACGATCGGCACGGCGGTGTCGGCCACTTTCCTGCTGGTGCTCGCGTGCGTGAACCTGATGATCCTGCGCGACGTGTGGCGACGCTATCGCGGCGCGTCCGGGCACACGCACGACGGCGCGCACGATCATCGTCCCGCCGGCCTCGTCTCGCGGTTGCTACGGCCGTTGTTCCGGTTCGTGTCGAAGAGCTGGCACATGTATCCGGTCGGCGTGCTGTTCGGGCTCGGTTTCGATACTGCAACCGAAATCGGCCTGCTCGCGATTGCCGCCGCGCAGGCGAGCCAGGGGCTGCCGATCTATACGGTCATGCTGTTTCCCGCGCTTTTCACCGCCGGCATGACGCTGATCGACTCGACCGACAACGTGCTGATGATTCACGCGTACGGCTGGGCGATGGACGATCCGCAGCGCAAGCTGCTCTACAACGCGAGCATCACATTCGTGTCGGCGGCCGTCGCGCTGGCGATCGGCGGGATCGAAGCGGCCGGCCTGCTGGCCGACAAGCTGTCGCTGACGGGCCCCGTGCGCGACACGCTCGATGCGCTCGGCGACCGCTTCGGCTCGATCGGCTATGGCATCGTCGCGCTGTTCCTCGTCTGCTGGATCGCGTCGATCCTGTTCCACCGCTGGCAACGCGCGGCCGACGCGCCGGCGCGCTGAACGACGCCCCGACGTTTCATTCCGGAAACAAAACCCTTCCCGACGACGTTGCATGCGTGGTCACGCGACTGCGCCCGCCTTGCGCCACGGGCCCGCGCGGCCGATGGCACGAATCTCGCAGAGTGGGATGCGCACGGCGGGCCCGCGTGCCGATCCGCGTTCGCGGCCAGCGTCAAGCGCTGGCCCGGAGGCCATCGGCTGACGATAGGACAACGAATCTTTTAAGCCCCCCTGCACCACACGTGAATAGTCGCGCGGCAACGAGGCATCGCGCGCATGGGGAGGCCATGATGCATAAGACGAAACAACCGTTCCGCACGGCGGGACGGCGCCCTCGTGCAACCTTGCTGGCCGCGGCCGCTTTGGCGTGCTGCTGCTCGTATGCCGTCGCACAGAACACCACACCTGACTCCGCGTCCGACGCAAATGCCAGCGCGGACACCATCATGACGCTGGTCGAGAACGCATCGCCGTGCGCCGCCAATCCGGCTGCATGCGCGGTGCACGTTTATGCCGGCCGGGGCGTCGGTAATGGCGGTGCCGGTGCGGGTGGCAGTGGCAGCGGCAACGGCAACGGCAACGGCAGTGGAAACGGTGGTGGGAACGGGAACGGTAGCGGCGGAAACAACGGGAACGGCGCCGTCGGACCTGCAGGCGTCGGCGGAACGACAGGCGGTACCTCAGGCAGTACGAGCGGCACGGGTCGGGGAGGCAATGCGTCCGGCAACGGTGGCTCAGGTGGCGGCACCTCGGGTAGCGGCACTTCGGGTGGTGGTACTTCAGGTGGTGGTACTTCAGGTGGAGGCACTTCGGGTGGAGGCACCGTCGGGTGGCGGTACTTCGGGTGGCGGTACTTCGGGCGGCGGT
>NZ_BCPP01000996.1:0-2539 GCF_016586125.1 Burkholderia sp. E168m23 | reverse complement strand
TAGCCTTCGTAGCGTAGCTCGCTGTCGTAGTCGTCCTCGACGATCCATGCGCGGTGCGTGCGCGCCCATGCCAGCAGCGCATTGCGCCGCGCCATGCTCAGCGGCATGCCGAGCGGGTACTGATGCGACGGCGTGACGAATGCGGCGCGCGCATCGGGCGCGACGCGGATGCCGGCGTCGACGTCGAGGCCGTCGGCGTCGACCGGCACGCGCACCATCGCATCGCGCCGCCCGGTGCTTTCGAGCAGCGCGGTGATGCCGCGATAGGCCGGATTCTCGACCCATGCGCGGTCGTTTGCGCCGAGCAGCACCTGGCTCGCGAGATGCAGCCCCTGCTGCGTGCCGCTCGTGATCACGACCTGGCCGGCATCGCAGCGCACCGAGCGCGACCGGCGCACGTAGTCGGCGATCGCTTCGCGCAGCGGCAGCGCGCCTTGCGGATCGGCATAGCCGGACGGCGCGCCGGCGCCGCGGGCGCGCAGGCGGTTGCCGAGCCGGCGCCAGATGTCGTCGGGCGCGGTGAGGCCGAGCGGCACCGAGATCGCGAACGGCATCGCCGGCAGCGGGCTGAATTCGCGGGCGAGCCGCGCGAAGGCGGCGGCCGGTTCGGGCAGGGCGTGGCGCGCCGGGTCCACGCGCGGCGTGGGCGATTCCGAAGTGTTGCCGGGCGATGGTTCCGCGAGCGCATTCGCGACCCGCGTGCCCGCGCCGCCGCGCGATTCGAGAAAGCCTTCGGCGATGAGCTGCGCGTACGCGTCGACGACGGTGCCGCGCGCCACGTGCAGTGATGCTGCCAGCAGCCGCGTGGAAGGCAGCGTATCGCCGGGCCGGACGTCGCCGCGGCGCACCGCGTCGCGCAGCGCCTGCGCGAGCTGGCGGCTCAGGTCGCCGGCCGCGCGGTCGAGCACGCCGAGCGACGGGATTTCGACGATCCGGGCCGTTCTTGCCATGATTCTGGTCTGCTGAAATTGTTTCAAACCGGCTCTACAGGATAAACCAGTTTGAGATCACAATCGAACCATGACGGGCTAGCACCCTCGCCATTTCCCACCCCGCACGACCGTGGAGCCGACATGTACGTCCCCGCCGATTTCAACGAACCCAACCCCGACGCGCTGCGCGAACTGATCGTGCAGCATCCGTTCGGCAGCCTGATCACGCGCGGCAAGAACGGGCTCGACGCGAACCACATTCCGTTCGAACTGATGCCCGACGACGGCGGGCTCGGCGAACTGCACGCGCACGTCGCGCGGGCGAATCCGGTCTGGCAGGACGTCGCGGACGGCGACGAGGTGCTCGTGATCTTCCGCGCCGGCGACGCATACATCTCGCCGAACTGGTATCCGAGCAAGCACGTCGCGCATCGGCAGGTGCCGACGTGGAACTACCGGGTCGTGCATGCGCACGGCCGCATCACGGTGCGCGACGACGAGAAGTTCGTGCGCGGCGTGGTCGCACGGCTAACGCGTACGCATGAGGCGTCGCAGCCGGTGCCGTGGAAAATGGGCGACGCGCCGCCCGACTACATCGACACGATGCTGCAAGCGATCGTCGGGCTGCAGATCGAGATCACGCGGCTCGTCGGCAAGCGCAAGCTCGGGCAGAACAAGGCCGAGGCCGATATTCGCGGCGCAGGCGAAGCGCTGGTCGCGGACGGGAAGCTCGTGATCGGGGAGGCGATGCTGGCGGAGGCCGACGCGAAGCGCGAATGAGCGCGTGACGCGAGCGGGCGCGGGCCAGTATCGCGCCCGCTCGCCGCCCAGGTCACTGCGTGCGCGTCGCACTCTTCATCCCTTCCCCTGCCTGCGTGAGTGCCCCCCGAATCGCCGCCTCCGTCTTGTCGTACCCGCCTTCGCCATAACGCGTATAGACGATCTTGCCGTTCGCATCGATCAGGTACAGCGCGGGCCAGTACTGATTCCCGTACGCGCGCCACGTGTCGTAGCGGTTGTCCTGCGCGACCGGATAGCGGATATCGAAGCGCCTGATCGCATCGGCGACGTTGCCCGCGTCGCGCTCGAACGGATATTCCGGCGTATGCACGCCGACCACGACGAGCCCCTGGTCGCGATACTTCCGATACCAGTCGTTCACGTACGGGATCGTATGAATGCAGTTGATGCACGAATACGTCCAGAAATCGACGAGCACGACCTTGCCGCGCAACTGGTCGAGCGTCAGCGGCGCGCTGTTGTGCCAGCGGTCGATGCCGGTGAAAGCGGGCGCCGTCATGCCGGCCGGCGATGCCTGCACGCCCGCGTCGTCGCGGGTGCCGGCGAAGGCGGCGAGCCCCGCCGTGGCGGCGAGGGCGATGACGAGGGCGGCGGTCTTGAGGCGGGGCAGCATGGCGTTCTCCTGATCTTTGCGGGCCGCGGCGCGAGGGCGGCGGCCCGACGGGTTTCGACAGGCCCCATTAGGCGGCGCCGACGTATCTGCGATGTGTCCGGCGCGCCGCGCATGTGCAACGTTGTGTGTCGCCACGCTGGCGCGATACATTGGGATACAAACGCGTGCCCGCCGTGCGGTATAACAGCGGACA
>NZ_BCPP01000995.1:0-2544 GCF_016586125.1 Burkholderia sp. E168m23 | reverse complement strand
GTCATTCTCGCCGGGTACGACTGGGGCGCGCGCGCGGCGTACGGCGTTGCGGCGCTGTTTCCCGAGAGAGTAAGCGGTATGGTTACCGCCGCGGCGGGCTACGCTACCGCGATGCCGGCCAACGAAATGCCCTATGAACTGGCCAACGCGTACTGGTATGAGTGGTACGTCGCCACGACGTATGGAATGAAGGCTTATCGAGAGGATCGCGAACGGTTGTGCAGATACTTATGGCACAGCTGGTCCCCCGCCTGGCCCGACAGGGAGAGCGACTTTCAAGCCATGGTCGACTCTCTCCACAATCCCGACTGGGCCGACATCAGCCTTCATGCTTATCGACAGCGCTGGCACGATGCCCCGGGCGCAGAGCAGCACGAGCAGATAGAACGACAATTGGCGGCTTCGCCGACGATCCCTATCGACACCATCATGCTCCAGGGTGCGGAAGATCGTGACAATTTGCCCACCACTTCTGAAAACAAGGAGCGGTACTTTTCCGGGCACTATGAACACCGCCTGCTGCATGGAATAGGGCACTTCGTCCCGCGTGAGGCGCCAGACGTCTTTGCGGAGGCCATACGCGCGATTGCCGGGCGGTGAGCTTGTGATGCTGCGGCCTCGAGGCCGGGAAGAGCGGTTTTCCGCATCGTCTGGAAGCCGTCGCGCACGGTGCATGCGACGGACGGCCTCCAGCCGATTACCCATCCACCGGCTGCACCGGCGTCTCGAGCTTCAACTGATAGAACGCCGCATCCAGCCAGCGGCCGAACTTGAATCCCGCCTCCGCGATCGTGCCCGAGTGCACGAATCCCAGCTTCGTATGCAGTGCGATGCTCCCGGCATTGGTCGCGTCGATGCAGCCGACCAGCACGTGCACCTGCGCTTCGCGCGCGCGCCGGACTACTTCGCGCAGCAGCAGTTCGCCGAGCCCGCGACCGCGCTGGTCGTTGCGCACGTAGACGCTGTGTTCGACGGTGTACTTGAACGCCGGGAACGCGCGGAACGTACCCCAGCTCGCGAAGCCGAGCAGCGTGCCTGCTGAGTCGACGGCGCCGAAGACCGGAAAACCGCCCGCGCGCTTCGTCGCGAACCACGTGACCATCGCTTCCGGTGGACGCGGCCGGTAGTCGTACAGCGCGGTCGAGTTCGCGATCGCATCGTTCAGGATCTCGAGAATGGCCGCCGCGTGCTCGGCCTCGCTGCAGTCGATCAGGCGCACGTCGTCGCGCTGTGTCGGGGAGTTCATGCGGGTTCCTTCCTGTTGGGTCTAAACCGGTTGCGCATGCGGCGCGCGCATCACGCGCTCCGCACGCCGGCGGCGGACGCATCGCAGATCGCGACGACATAGCGCGCGGCATGCGACGCCGGATTGCTGAAGATCAGCGGCTGGTCGAGCCGCATGGCCAGGCAGTCGCCTTCATGAAGTTCGTGAAGCGTATCGCCGAACGTGACGTCGACGCGGCCGCTGATGATCCACACCTGCTGGTGCGGCGCGCTTTCGCGCCCGCCGCTGTCATATGCGACCCGCGCGCCGGGCGGGAAGTCGACCTCGACGAGCTGGATCGGCGACGGCCAGCCGGCCGGCGACAGGTTGCGCCGCACATAGCCGGACGCCGGATCGCGCCATTCGGCCTGCTGCGCGCGCCGTGCGAGCGGCTGCGCGGGCGCGTCGTCCCGGTCACCGCCAAACAACCCGGCCAGCGACACGCCGAGGCCCGCCGCGAGCTTGTCGAGCACGACGGCTGTGGGGCTGGCCGACGCGCGTTCGATGAGCGAGATCATCGAACGGCTGACGCCGGAACGCGCGGCAAGCGCGTCGAGCGTGTAGCCTCGCACGGTGCGCAGCTCACGCACGCGCCGGGCAATGCGCTCGTTGATGCCGGTGTCGTCGGCCGCGGTGATCGCTGATTCTTTCATGATGGATTGATTTTCCAGTAAACTGGAATTCGAAGTCAACGATATTTCCCGTGGCGATTCGGCGGGACGCGGGACGCGAACGGCTTGCCCGGTCGTCGTACGCGGCGTAATATACGAAACAGCTACGTTTCGTTTAATTGGGGATATATGGGTATCATCAAGATTTCCGAGCACATGCATGAACGGCTGCGCTCGACGAGTACAGCGCTGAGCCGTTCGATCAACGCGCAGGCCGAACACTGGCTGCGCGTCGGGATGCTGGCGGAACTCAACCCGGCGCTGTCCTACGGCGACATCTGCAAGATGCTGATCGAGGCCGAGGCGCGGGGCGGCGACGTGGGGCCGGCGGAGACGGCCGCGCATAGCATCGAGCAGGTGGCGTGATGGCGAAACGAGAAATCCCGATCCGCGGTGCTGCGGAAATCGCCAAGTCGCGCGAAGCCGCGAAGCTCGCGTCGCAGGTGCTCACAATGATCACCGAGCACGTGAAGCCGGGCGTCACCACCGACGAGCTGGACGCGCGCTGCCGCGAATACATCACCGATGAACTCGGCGCGATCCCCGCGAACATCGGCTATCACGGCTATCCGAAGACGCTGTGCACGTCGGTCAATCACGTGGTCTGTC
>NZ_BCPP01000994.1:0-2544 GCF_016586125.1 Burkholderia sp. E168m23 | reverse complement strand
GGCGCTTCGGGAAAACGCGCGCGCAGCGCCGGCAGGTCGTCGCCCGGGCCGCAGCCCGCATCGAGCACGGCCGCGGGGCTCACCTTGATGTATTCGAGGCGCTCGTTCATCCGCTGCGCGATCTCGCGCGGCAGGAACGCAACCGCATCGAACGTGGCGGCACGGCGATCGAAGATCCGCCGCAGGCGCCTGGTGTCATTGGCCGGACGGCCGGTTGAAGTCGAAGCTGGGGACATGTCGGGCACACTGGCGAAGAGCCCGAAGTATACTCGCTCGCCTCGCAAGCTTCATTGAGGCGGCGTGCCAGGAGTGTTGCGATGGTCCGCGGTTCCGCCGAGCGCACGTTGCGCGTCGTTTTGTCGCAGGTTCGAACGCTGGCCGTGCGCGTCGCCGCCGCCACGTTGCCGAATCGCTGCGCGTTATGCGGCAATTTGTCACACGCCGTGATTTGCGGCGCCTGCGATGCCGCGTACTGGAATGAAGCGCAGTTGCGCTGCGAGGTCTGCGCGCTGCCGCTCGGTGTCGGACACGCGCGATCGGCCGGCGGCGGTCGCCTCGGCGCCGGCCGCGCGGGCCTGTACCAGTGCGACGCGTGCCGCACCGCGCCGCCGCCGTTCGACGCGACGCTCGCGCTTGCCGATTACCGCGCGCCGCTCGACGGGCTCGCGCGCGGCCTGAAATTTCACGCACAGCTCGCGCTCGGTGGTGAATTCGCAGCCCGGCTTGCACGGCTGGTCGACGATACGCGCGGCGCGGGGGGCTTCGACCTCGTCGCGCCGGTACCGCTGTCGCACCGGCGGCTCGTCGCGCGCGGCTACAACCAGGCGTGGGCGATCGCGCGTCCGCTGGCGCGCCGGCTCGGCGTGCCAGCGGAGGCAGCCTTGCTCACGCGCGTCGCCGACACCGCGCCGCAGTCGCGGCTCGATCGGCACGCACGACGCGACAACGTGATGGCGGCTTTCGCGGTGGCAGGCGGCGTCGCCGGCCGCCACATCGCGCTCGTCGACGACGTGATGACGTCCGGCGCGACGCTCGCGGCGGCCGCGCAGGCGCTGAAGGCGGCGGGCGCCGCGCGCGTGACGAATCTGGTTGCGCTGCGCACCGCCAGGGATTAATTAGATAGAGAGGCCGCCCGCATGCGGCCGTCACGAACCGGCCAGCCGGATGCACGCGCATTGCGCCGCTCCGGCCGCCCCAGCCAAACCGAAACATGTTCAACGTCGTTCTCGTCGCCCCCGAAATTCCGCCGAACACCGGCAACGTGATCCGCCTGTGCGCGAACACCGGCGCGCATCTGCACCTGATCGAGCCGCTCGGCTTTCCGCTCGACGACGCGCGGATGCGCCGCGCCGGCCTCGACTATCACGAGTATGCGCAGATGCGCGTGCACCGCGACTGGGATGCGTTCGTCGCCGCCGAAACGCCCGATCCCGCGCGGATGTTCGCGTTCACGACGCGCGGCTCGGGCCGCTTCCACGATCATGCGTTCCTGCCCGGCGACTGGTTCGTGTTCGGCTCGGAAACGCGCGGCCTGCCGGCCGAACTGCTCGAACGCTTCCCGAACGAGCAGCGCGTGCGCCTGCCGATGCGGCCGGACAACCGCAGCCTGAACCTGTCGAACACGGTCGCGGTGGTCGTGTTCGAGGCGTGGCGCCAGGCCGGCTTCGAAGGCGGCGCCTGACGCCCGCCGGGTGTAGCCCGCGGCGCCGAACGCGTCAGGTCCGCGCGAGCCGCGCGCGGTACAGGTCGTAGATGTCGGGGGAAAAGCACGCGAACACCACGCGTGCTAGGTTCGGCGCCTGCGCGAGCATCTCGACGACGGTGCCGACCGCGATGTCGACGGCGGCTTCGGCCGGATAGCGGTAGACGCCGCAACTGATCGCCGGAAACGCGATCGACGTCGCGGCAACCTCTTCGGCCAGCTCGATCGCGCGCCGGTAGCACGACGCGAGCAGCTCGGCCTCGCCGCGCGCGCCGCCGTACCAGACCGGCCCGACCGCGTGGATTACGTAGCGCGCCGGCAACCCGTGGCCGCGCGTGAGCTTCGCGTCGCCGGTGTCGCACCCGCCGAGCGTGCGGCACTCGGCGAGCAGGCCGGGGCCGGCCGCGCGGTGAATCGCGCCGTCGACGCCGCCCCCGCCGAGCAGCGAACCGTTCGCGGCGTTGACGATCGCATCGACATCGAGCGTCGTGATGTCGACGACCTGCGCATCGAGCGTGGTGGAATGGATCTGCAGCATGACAACCTCGCGGAACGCCGAAGACTGTTCAAGCGTAGTCCGCTTTGGCGCCGCGCGCCCGGCGCAACCGTGCCGGGCGAACCCGGCCCGTGCTACTCGGCGCGTGCGTCGCGGCGCAGCAGGCCGCTGACGGCGTCGCGCGGTGCGATGCCATCGAACAGCACGCCGCACACGGCTTGCGTGATCGGCATATCGATCGACTGCGCGCGCGCGAGCGCCAGCACGGCCTGCGCGCAGCGCACGCCTTCGGCCNCGTGGCCGAGCGCGCCGAGGATGTCGTTCAGCGTGCGGCCGGCCGCCAGTT
>NZ_BCPP01000993.1:0-2551 GCF_016586125.1 Burkholderia sp. E168m23 | reverse complement strand
GCTGCGGGCGGCCATCACATGCTGATGGTCGGCCCGCCCGGCGCCGGCAAGTCCATGCTGGCCGCGCGCCTCGCCGGGCTGCTGCCGCCGCTGACCGACGACGAGGCGCTGACCTCGGCCGCGCTGCTGTCCGCGAGCCGGCTCGGCTTCTCGCCCGCGCAGTGGCGCCGCCGGCCGTTCCGCGCGCCGCACCACTCGTCGAGCGCCGCCGCGCTGGTGGGCGGCCGCAATCCGCCGCAGCCGGGCGAAATCACGCTTGCGCACCTTGGCGTGCTGTTTCTCGACGAACTGCCGGAATTCGACCGGCACGTGCTGGAAATGCTGCGCGAGCCGCTGGAAGCCGGCCGCATCACGATCTCGCGCGCGGCCCAGCAGGCCGACTTCCCCGCCGCATGCCAGCTGATCGCCGCGATGAATCCGTGCCCGTGCGGCTGGCATGGCGATCCGTCCGGGCGCTGCCGCTGCTCGCCGGACGTGGCCGCCCGCTATCTGCGCAAGCTGTCGGGGCCGCTGCTCGATCGCATCGACATCCAGATCGATCTGCCCGCGCTGTCGCCGGCGGAACTCGCGACCCGCGCGACGGCGCCCGGCGAACCGAGCGCGTCGGTGGCCGCCCGGGTTGCGCAAGCGCGTGCGCTGCAGCTCGCTCGGCAGGGCAAGACGAATCACATGCTGAGCGGCCGCGAAACCGACGACCTGTGCCGGCCCACCGACGAAGGTGAGCGATTGCTGCGCGAGGCCGGCGAGCGCTTCGGGTGGTCGGCGCGCGCGTATTTCCGCGTGCTGAAAGTCGCGCGGACGATCGCCGACCTGGCCGGCGACCCGTTGCCGACGGCCGCGCAGATCGCCGAGGCGATCCGCTACCGGCGTGCGCTGACGGCGCTGTAAGCGCGCTGGGAGGACAAAATCAGGCTGTCAAGACTTGACTTATGCACAATTCCCCTAATCCGGCCCCGGATCGCGGCTCGCCGCGGCCTTTGCCGGACGGAATGCGTATCCCGTTGTTTTGATTGATTTTTCTCAAAGGGCGAATGGGCGACCAAACGAGCCGGAGGGCCGTCCGGCGCGGCTTTGCGGGAAATCCGTGCGACTTTTCAACAAAGTTATCCACATGCGCTGTGGATAGCCGAAAAACCCTCGCAAAATCCGGTGATTAGCGTCGAAAGCTGCGAATGAACTTTCAGTTGCCGTTGCCTGTCGGAGCGCCCTCGCCGGCCGTCGTCAATCGAGTTTGAACGAGCCGAAAAACTGGTCCAGCTGCTCCTGCGCGAGCGGCCCGTCGGCGATCACGACGGCCTGGTACGCGTGCCGGCCGCGCGCGGCAAGCCGCGCGACGATCGTCTTGCGCGCGCGATCGCCGCCGGCGGCGGCCCCCGCGATACGCAGTTCGAGCCCGTTCACCGCGCCGCCGGCGGCGAGCGGCACGGGCACCGCGGCCGTCTGCGGCGCGCCGTCGAGGTTGCGCGACAGCCCCGCGCGCAGGAAGTCGAGTGCCGTGCGGCGCGTGTCGTCGCGGTCGTCCGGCAGCGTCAGCGTGCCGACCGCGAACACCGCGCCGTCGACGTGCGCGGCCTGCATCCGCATCGGCATCGACGTGCCGCCGAGCGCCACCGGCTGCTCCTCGACGGTCGGCTTCGCCGGCAGGTCGATCGTGTAGCCGGCATCGTTGTGCAGCGTGCGCCAGTCGTACGACGGCGAGCACGCGGCCAGCGCAGCGCTCACGCAGGCCAGCGCGGCGAAGTGTCGCAGCGGGCGAAAAAGGGGGCGCAACGAATCGATGACTTCCTTCGGCATGGCGTGGATCGCGGCAGGCAAAGCGGCCATTATCCGCCGAACCTGAAAACCGGGATGCGAGGCCGCCGCCGGTGCACACGCCGCATTCGCGCTAAAATGAGCGCCGAATTTCGACGTCCTTTGCATCGATCCGCGTCATCGACTCCGAGAGCACCAGATGAACACCACGCCTCCCGCCCGCCGCAGTACCGGCCCCGTCCGCTATATCGTCGCGGCCGCCGTCGTCGCGGCGATCGCCGTCGCCGGCTTCTTCGCGTTCAACGGCAAGTCCAGCGTGCCGGACGCGACCTTCACGCTGCTGTCGGGCCAGAAGGTCTCGACCGCCGGCGACCTGAAAGGCAAGGTCTATCTGGTGAATTTCTGGGCGACCAGTTGCGCGACCTGCATGCAGGAAATGCCGCAGATGGTCGACACCTACAATCGCTTCAAGGGCCAGGGGCTGGAATTCGTCGCGGTCGCGATGAACTACGATCCGCCGATGTACGTCGCGAACTATGCGCAGACGCGCCAGTTGCCGTTCAAGGTCGCGCTCGACGACGGCAGCGTCGCGAAGCAGTTCGGCAACGTGCAACTCACGCCGACGACCTTCGTCGTCGACAAGGACGGCAAGATCCTGAAGCGCTACGTCGGCGCGCCGCAATTCGCGGAACTCGACGCGCTGCTCAAGAAGGCGCTCGACGGCAACGCGGCCTGAGCGCCGCCGAATCGGATACGAAGGGGCGCGCACCGCACCGCCTCTTTCGGTAAAACAACGGAC
>NZ_BCPP01000992.1:0-2553 GCF_016586125.1 Burkholderia sp. E168m23 | reverse complement strand
TACGGGCGCTCGCGGCCGAAGTGATGTTCGATCTTCTGGCAGAGCGCGAGCAGCTCGCGGGCCGACAGCGTCGTGTCGAGCTTGACGACGCAGTTGTAGTAGTCGTCGCCGCCCGCTTCGAAAGGCGCCGTGCGATACAGGCTCGACTTGCCGAGGATCGAGATGGTGCGCTGCTGCGCGAGGCACACCACCGCGTCCTTCAGGGTCTGGCGCGCATCGCCGAGATTCGCCCCCAGTCCGATATATGCAACCGTCATGGCATCACTTCCTACGTCGTTCGCCGGCGCGCGCGTCAGTCGTCGGAACCGCTCGCGGTACCGCCTGCGGTGTCCGGCGCCTGCTCGGCGGCACTCTCACCCTGCTGGCGGTTTCGCGCACCGCCGCGGCGGCGCCGCTTGCGGGGCGATTTTTCCTTCGAGCCGCCCTGCGTGAGCAATGCCTCGCGAGCGGCCGCGTCGCCTTCGATGAAATCCGTCCACCACTGTCCGACTTCCGCATCGAGCTCGCCGGATTCGCAGCGTAACAGGAGGAAATCATACCCCGCTCTAAACCTTTGGTGTTCCAGCAGCCGCATCGCGCTGCGGCCCGAGCGCTTCTCGAGGCGCAACTGCAGGCCCCAGATCTCGCGCATGTCGGCCGAGTAACGCTTGTGGATCGCGAGTTTCTCGGTCTGCATGTCGAGGACGTCGTCCATCGCGCGATGGAGCGCCGGCACCGGGATTTCGCCTGCGGCCGTGTATTGCTCGAAGCGCTGGCGCATGTCGTGCCACAGCAGCGTCGCGAACAGGAAGCCCGGCGACACCGGCTTGCCGGCGCGCACGCGCGCGTCGGTGTTGTTCAGCGCGAGCGTGATGAATTTCTCGCCCTGCGGCTGTTCGAGCACGACGTCCAGCAGCGGCAGCAGCCCGTGATGCAGGCCTTCCTTGCGCAGCCGCTGCAGGCACGCGAGCGCGTGGCCCGACAGCAGCAGCTTCAGCATTTCGTCGAACAGGCGTGCGGCGGGCACGTTGTTGATCAGGTCGGCGAGCGCGTGGATCGGCTCGCGCGTATGCGGCTCGATCTCGAAGCCGAGCTTCGCCGCGAAGCGCACGACGCGCAGCATCCGCACCGGATCCTCGCGAAAGCGCGTGGCCGGATCGCCGATCATCCGCAACAGGCGGGCGCGTACGTCGGCCATCCCGTCGTGGTAGTCGAGCACCGTCTGCGTCGACGGGTCGTAGTACATCGCGTTGATCGTGAAGTCGCGGCGTGCGGCGTCCTCGTGCTGCTCGCCCCACACGTTGTCGCGCAGCACGCGGCCGCTCGCGTCGACCGCATGCGTGCGGCGATCGAGTTCGTCACGCTTCAGGCGCCGCGGCGGCTCGGCCGTGGCCGTGGCCGCCTCGGGCGGCGCGTCGACCAGCGCGCGGAACGTCGACACCTCGATCAGGTCCTGGCCGAACTGCACGTGGACGATCTGGAAGCGGCGGCCGATCAGGCGCGCGCGGCGGAACAGGCGCTGCACCTCGGTCGGCGTCGCGTCGGTCGCGACGTCGAAATCCTTCGGCGCGATGCCGAGCAGCAGGTCGCGCACGGCGCCGCCGACGATGAACGCGCGGAAACCCGCCTGCTGCAGCGTGTCGGTCACGCGCACCGCGTTCTTCGAGATCAGCGCCGGGTTGATGCCGTGCACGCTGGCCGGCACGACGGTCGGCTCATGGTTGCTGCGCGGTCTCTTCGCGCCGCCGCCGCGGGCGCCCTTCGGGGCGCGCGGGGCAGCAGGGGCCGCTTCGTCGGCCGGGGCCGCTGCGGGATGCGTTTGCTCGGTTTCGTCCTGGCCGAGGAGCTTGCGAATGAATTTTTTGATCACGACGTTCAGAAGAGATCGAGGATATGCCAGCCGCGGTTGCTTGCATGCGCGCGCAGCGTGTCGTCAGGGTTGGTCGCGATCGGGTCGGTGACTTTCTCGAGCAGCGGGATGTCGTTGTGCGAGTCGCTGTAGAAATAGCTGTGTTCGAAGTCGTCCCAATGCTTGCCGAGCGACGCGAGCCAGGCTTCGGTGCGCACGATCTTGCCTTCGCGATAGCTCGGCGTGCCGGTCGGCCGGCCCGTGTACGGCGAATCGGGATGCCCGTCGGTCGTTTCGACCTCGCACGCGATCAGCGTGTCGACGCCGAACGCGGTCGCGATCGGGCGCGTGATGAATTCGTTGGTCGCCGTCACGACGCAGCACAGGTCGCCTGCATCGAGGTGCTTGCGTACCAGTTCGAGCGCGGCGGGCGTCATCGCCGGCCGGATCACCTCGTGCATGTACTGCTCGTGCCATTCGGCCAGCTGCGCGCGCGAATACTTCGCGAGCGGCGTGAGCATCGCGCACAGGTACGCATGGATGTCGAGCTGCCCGGCCTTGTAGTCGGCGAAGAACTGGTCGTTCTGACGCGAGAAGCTTTCCGCGTCGACGATGCCGAGCTTCACCATGAAGCGACCCCATTCGTGGTCGCTATCGGTCGGGATCAGCGTGTGATCGAGGTCAAAGAGTGCCAGATTAGTCATGGAAGCGCATTTTACTCGAAG
>NZ_BCPP01000991.1:0-2560 GCF_016586125.1 Burkholderia sp. E168m23 | reverse complement strand
GCGCAGTGCGTGGGCGCGGGTATCTGACGGCGAGGCGAAGGCCGCGAGCGTGTGGATCAACGAGCGGGTCGTGAGCGAAGCCGACGACCCGGCCATCGCGATCGCGTGGCGCGGCGCGCATCCGTCGCTCGACGAGCCGTTCGGCACGCTTGCGCGACTCGTGTTCGAGCCGCTCGTCGAGCATCTGAAGGAGGTCGCATGAGCGCCGTGTCGCAGCAGCAGGCGCTCGAACTCGACGTATTCGCGTGCCCGCTCGACGGCGTCAACCAGATCGAGGCGTCGGCCGGCACCGGCAAGACCTGGAACATCTGCGCGCTGTACGTGCGTCTGCTGCTCGAAAAGGATCTCGGCGCGGACGAGATCCTCGTCGTGACCTTCACGAAAGCGGCGACGGCCGAGCTGCACGAGCGGATTCGCAGCCGGCTCGCGCAGCTTGCGCATGCGCTCGACACGGGTGACGACGGCGGAGATCCGTTCATCGCGCGCCTGCTGGAGACCACCCTCGGCGACGACGGCGCGCTCGACTCCGGGACGGCCGCGAAGCGGATCCGGCGCGCGCTGCGCGCGTTCGACCAGGCGGCGATCCATACGATCCACGCGTTCTGCCAGCGTGCACTGCAGGAAGCGCCGTTCGCGGCCGCGATGCCGTTCGCGTTCGACATGGAGGCCGACGATGCGTCGCTGCGCTTCGAACTCGCGGCGGATTTCTGGCGCACGCGTGTCGAACCGGCGGCCGCGCGCTGGCCGGGCTTCGCGACCTGGCTCGTCGAATCGGGCGCCGGCCCGGCCGCGCTTGATGCACAGCTTGCACGCCGGCTGAAGAAGCCGCTCGCCGCGCTGCGCTGGGATGGCGTGACCGAGCCGGACGAATCAGCCGAAGCGGCGGCGGCCGAATGCTTCGCCGAGGCGGCGCGGATGTGGGCGGCCGAGCGCGACGCGATCGATGCGTTGCTGCGCGCCGCGCAGCCCGTGCTGAATCAACGCTCGCACAAGCCCGACGCGGTTGCCGATGCGCTTGCCGCGTGGGCCGTGCATTTCGAGCAGGGCGACGCGACGGCCGCGCTGCCGAAAGCCGCGCTGAAGCTCACGCAAACCGCGCTGACGAAGGCGACCAAAAAAGGCGGTGCGACACCCGCACATGCGTTCTTCGACGTGGCCGACGCGCTCGAAGCGGCCGTGGCCGCAGCCGAGGCTGCGCAGCGCGCGCGCTGGCTCGCGCTGATCGCCGAATGGCTCGACATGGCGCCCGGCGAGCTGGCCGAGCGCAAGCGCACGCGACGCGTCGTGTCGTTCGACGACCTGCTCGCGAACCTGTATCACGCGCTGCACGCGCATCCATGGCTCGCCGAGACGCTGCGCGCGCGCTATCCGGCCGCGTTGATCGACGAGTTCCAGGATACCGATCCGCTGCAGTTCGCGATCTTCGACCGGATCTTCGCGCCGCGCGGCCCGCTGTTTCTCGTAGGCGATCCGAAGCAGGCGATCTACAGTTTCCGCGCGGCCGACCTGCATACCTATCTCGCCGCGCGCGCACGGGCGAGCGCGTGCTACACGCTCGCGGTCAACCAGCGCTCGACGCCTGCGATCGTCGACGCGTGCAACCGCTTCTTCCTGTCGAATCCGCGCGCGTTCGTGCTCGACGGGCTCGACTATTACGCGGTGCGCGCCGGCACGCGTGTGCGTGCGCCGTTCGTCGACGAGACCGATCCGGGCCCGGCCGGCGATTTCCGGGTGTGGGCGCTGCCGGGCGGCGAAGGTACGCTGCTCAAGCGCGATGCGCAGGCGCAGGCTGCACAGGCCTGCGCGGCCGAGATCGCGCGGCTGATGCGCGGCGCGCGTGAAGGGCGTGTGCGGTTGGGAGAGTCGCCGTTGTCGCCGGGCGACATCGCGGTGCTCGTGCAGACGCACCGGCAGGGCAGCCTCGTGAAGCGCGTGCTCGCGACGTGGGGCATCGGCAGCGTCGAGCTGGCGCAGGCGTCGGTGTTCTCGACCGGCGACGCCGAACAGCTCGAACGCGTGCTGGCGGCGATCGATGCGCCGGGCGACCTGCGGCGTCTGCGCGCGGCGCTCGCGTCCGACTGGTTCGGGCTCGATGCCGGCGCGCTGTGGCGCATGGAGCAGGGCGACGGCGATGCGCCACCCGGCGCGTCGGCGGCCGACAGTGCGGACGCGATGAGCTGGGTCGAGCGCTTCTCGCGGTATCGGCTGCTGTGGCGCGAACGCGGCTTCGCGGTGATGTGGCGCACGTTCACGCGCGAGCTGCGGATCGCCGAACGGCTGATGGCCGGTGCGGACGGCGAGCGCCGCGTGACCGACATCAACCATCTGGCCGAGTTGACGCAGGCGCGGGCATCCGCGCAACCGGGTATCGCGCCGACGCTGCGCTGGCTCGCCGCGCAACGGCTCGACGGCGGCGGCGAGGAAGCGCAACTGCGGCTCGAATCCGATCGCAACCTCGTGCAGATCGTCACGGTGCACAAGTCGAAGGGGCTCGAATACGCGGTCGTGTTCTGTCCGTTCCTCAACGACGGCGGGCTACGCGAGCCGCCGTCTTCCGCGC
>NZ_BCPP01000990.1:0-2562 GCF_016586125.1 Burkholderia sp. E168m23 | reverse complement strand
CCTGCTGCGCGGCGACGAGGACGACGCCGAAGCGCACCGCCGCTTCTACGACGAGTACAACGCGGTGCTGGACATGGCCGCCGAGTATTACCTCGAGACGATCCGCGTCGTGTTCCAGGAATTCCGGCTCGCGGAAGGCACGTGGGACGTCGAAGGCGAGCGCGTGCGGCCGCAGGACATCAAGCACACCGCGCTGATGACGATCGAGGGCGAACTCGACGACATCTCGGGCAGCGGCCAGACGCACGTCGCGCACGAGCTGTGCACGGGCATTCCGCAAGACGATCGCCGCAGCCTGACCGCCGAGAAATGCGGCCACTACGGGATCTTCTCGGGCCGTCGCTGGCGCACGATCATCTATCCGCAACTGCGCGACTTCATTCGCGACCATGCGCTGGAGCCCAAGCCCGGCGCGACGAAGTTGCCCGTCGATGCCCAGGATGCAACCGCGATCGGCGTCGTGCCGGCCGCCAAGCCGGAGCCGGAAACCGCGGTGCGCGCCACCGCCGCGAAACGCACGCGCGCGAAGGCGCCGGCCGTGACGGTCGCGCCCGCCAGGACGCCCGCCGCGAAGGCCGCGCCCGCCGCGAAACGCACGGCTGGCAGCCCGCGCGCAAAAGCCGCGCGGGTCCGCAAGGCCGCCTGACGCGCCGCGTTCCGACGCAAAAACGCCGCCGTTGCTTGACGCAACGGCGGCGTTTTTTATTTCGGCAGCGGCCGCGAGCGGGCAGCTCATCGGCTCGTCCGTTCGTCGCGTCAGCGCCGCAGCAGATAAGCGAGCAGCACCTCAGTGTTCATCCGGACCATCTCCGCGCGCTCGTCGGTGTCGGTGAAGTCGCGGCCGAGCGTCGCGGCGAGCGTGAAGCGGTTCGACACGATGTAGTAGCCGAGCCCGGACAACGTCACGTAGAAGCGCAGCGGATCGACGTCGCCGCGGAACAGCCCGGCCTTCTGGCCGCGCATCAGCACGTTGCCGAGCTTCGCGACGATCGGCGACATCATCTCGCGGATCCGCGTCGACTTGTGCAGATAGCGCGCTTCGTGCAGGTTCTCGTTGTTGATGAGCCTGAGCAGCTCCGGATGGTCGCGGTAGTAGTCCCAAACGAAATGCGCGAGCCGCGTGACGGCTTCGACCGGCGCGACGCCGTCGAGATCCAGCACGCGCTCGGCCTCGGTCAGCGCGGAGAACGCGTGTTCGAGCACCGCCGTGAACAGCTGCTCCTTGCTGCCGAAGTAGTAATAGAGCATGCGCTCGTTCGTTTCGGCCCGGCGCGCGATCTGGTCGACGCGCGCGCCGAACAGCCCTCCATTCGCGAACTCTTCGGCTGCCGCCATCAGGATGCGGCGGCGCGTACCTTCAGGATCTCTTTTGATTTTTGGCTGATTCATGGTGGCGCTTTGCTATGTGAGCCGCTTGATTCGGACCGACACCCCCACCGCCTCGGCGCCGGCCGCCCTGGAACGGGCGCGCCGCGGGCGGCCGCCCTCCTGCTGAGCCCCTGCAAAAAAGCGGTTCGATTATGCGCATAGACGGCGTCCGGCGCAATGCGGGAAATCGGCGATAATCGAGCTTTGGCCAACCTTTCCGGCCGCGCCCGGCGCGGCCGACCGAGAGCCATTCGGCGCCGCTGCGCCCGTTGTCAGCCTGTTGTCACCGTGACCGACTCCAAAACACTCGCGGATCGCATCGAAGATCTGCTTCCCCAGACGCAATGCACGAAGTGCGGCTATAACGGCTGCCGTCCGTACGCCGAGGCGATCGCCGCCGGCGACGCGAACTACAACCAGTGCCCGCCCGGCGGCGCCGAAGGCATCGCGCGCCTCGCGAACCTGCTCGGCAAGCCGGTAATTCCGCTGAACCCCGTCAACGGCAGCGAGCATCCGCGCGCGGTCGCGTTCATCGACGAAAACCTGTGCATCGGCTGCACGCTGTGCATGCAGGCGTGCCCGGTCGACGCGATCGTCGGCGCGCCGAAGCAGATGCACACGATCGTCGCGTCGCTGTGCACGGGCTGCGACCTGTGCATCCCGCCGTGCCCGGTCGACTGCATCGCGATGCTGCCGGTGACCGGCGATCGCACGGGTTGGGATGCGTGGTCGCAGGAACAGGCCGACGCCGCGCGCGAACGCCACGACCTGCGGCTCGCGCGCGAGCGCCGCGAGCGCGAGGCCGCCGACGCGCGTGCTGCCGCCCGCCGCGCGGCCAGTGCCGCCAAGCCGGTTGCGGAGCCCTCTGCAGCGCAGCCCGGTTCGCAGCCGGACACGCCGGCCGCCGCGCCGGCCGCCGACGACGCCGAAGCGAAGAAACGCGCAATCATCGCCGCCGCACTCGAACGCGCGCGCAAGAAGAAGGAAGAACTGTCCGGGCAAGGCGCCGGGCCGAAGAATACCGAAGGCGTGAGCGCGGCCGTCCAGGCGCAGATCGATGCGGCCGAGGCCCGTCGCAAGCGGCTCGCCGAACAGCAGGCGCAGCGCGATGCCGAAGCCGCATCGGGCAGCAACGACCACGACAACGACGCAGGCAACGACGATCCGGACGGCCCGTCCGCGCCGCCCGACCAG
>NZ_BCPP01000989.1:0-2567 GCF_016586125.1 Burkholderia sp. E168m23 | reverse complement strand
GATCCGCTGATCGCGCCGCGCGATGCATTGAGCACGCTGCACGCGCTGGTGATGCATGGCCGCTTCGACGACAAGCTGCCCGTCTCGTGGGCGGACAAGGCCGACGCGAAGCTGACGGCGCTCGGCGTCGCGCACGACACGCGGCTGTATGCGGCCGGCCACGAGCTGACCGCGGAGATGGCCGGCGATTTCGGCCGATGGGTCGGTGAGCGCACCGGGTTGAACCCAACTTGATCCAAACGTACCGGGGGCGCCGGCCCGCGAACGAACCGGCGCCCCCGGGTGCATCACGTCACGCGTTTTGCGCAGGGTCCGCCACGCCACGCACGGATGCAGGCATCGCCGCCGCCCGCTCGCGCTCGGCGCCGCGTTTCGCCAGCTTCCAGCCGATCACCAGCGCGAGCACGACGACGGGAATCGTCGCGATGGTCCACGTGCCGCCCGGATAGTCGAACGCCATCAGCACCAGCACGCCGACCAGGAAAGCGAGCGTGAGCCACGACGTGAATGGTGCGCCCGGCATCCGGAACGACACGGCCTTCATCTCGCCGCGATCGACCGCGCGGCGGAACAGGATCTGGCACATCACGATGAAGCCCCACGTCGTGATGATCCCGAGCGACGCCATGTTCAGCACGATCTCGAACGCCTGGGCCGGCACGATGTAGTTGAGCGGCACGCCGATCGCGTTGATCGCGACCGTGATCAGGATGCCGCCGTACGGCACGCCGCGCGCGTTCATCCGCGACACGAAACGCGGCGCCGAGCCGCCCATCGCGAGCGAGCGCAGCACGCGGCCCGTCGAATAGAGACCGGAATTCAGGCTCGACAGCGCGGCGGTCAGCACCACGACGTTCATCACCGTGCCGACGTACGGCACGCCGAGCTTGCTGAAGAACGTGACGAACGGGCTTTCGTGCGCGCTGTACGCGGTCCACGGCAGCAGCATCGTCAGCAGCACGACCGAGCCGACATAGAACAGCGCGATGCGCCACATCACGCTGTTGATCGCCTTCGGCAGCACCTTGCGCGCGTCAGCCGTCTCGCCCGCGGCAACACCGACGAGCTCGATGCTCGCGTACGCGAACACGACGCCCTGCACGATCAGCACGGCCGGCAGGATGCCGTGCGGGAAGATCCCGCCGTGATCCGCGACGAGATGCAGCCCCGTCATCTGCCCCGCCACCGGATGGCCGCTCGCGAGAAACACCGCGCCGACCGCGAGAAACACCGCAAGCGTGCCGACCTTGACGAGCGAGAACCAGAACTCCATCTCGCCGAACACCTTCACGCCGATCATGTTCATCACCGACACGATCCCGAGCGCGCCGAGCGCGAACACCCATTGCGGCACGTCGGTGAACACGGCCCAGTACTTCATGTAGATCGCGACCGCGGTGATGTCGACGATGCCGGTCGTCGCCCAGTTCAGGTAGTACATCCAGCCCGCGACGAACGACGCGCGTTCGCCCATGAACTCCCGTGCGTACGACACGAAGCTGCCGCTGGTCGGCCGGTGCATCACGAGCTCGCCGAGCGCGCGCATGATCAGGAACGCGAACACGCCGCACACGAGATACACGAGCGCGAGCGCCGGCCCCGCGCTTTGCAGGCGGCCGCCCGCGCCGAGAAAGAGGCCGGTGCCGATCGCACCGCCCATCGCGATCATCTGCACGTGCCGCGGCTTCAATTGCTTCGCATAGCCGGCTTCGTGCGACGCGAACATCGCATCGGGGTCGGCATGCACGGCATCCGCGCCGCCGGCCGGGCCGGCCGGGCGCTCGCTGGGGTGTGTCATCGTGAGTCTCCGTTGTTTGTAGATGTGTCGCGCCCCGCTCCGGGGGCGCTTTCGGTACGGCTGCCGAACCGGCCGGCGTCAGAACGCCCGCGGCCGGATCAGCGCTTCGGGCTGCAGCGCTTCGTCGAGTTGCGCGTCGGTCATCAGTTCGTGCGCCAGCACGACCTCGCGGATCGATTTGCCGGTCGCATGCGCTTCGGCGGCCACGGCGGTCGCGCGCTTGTAGCCGATGTACGGGTTCAGCGCGGTCGCGAGCGCGACCGAGCGCTCCATCGTTTCGCGCAGCCGCTGGGGATTCGCGGTGATGCCGCTCACGCATCGCTGCGCGAGCGTCGTGCAGGCGGCCGTCAGGTGGCTGAAGCTGCGGAACAGCGCGCTCGCGATCACCGGTTCGAACGCGTTGAGCTGAAGCTGGCCGGCCTCGGCCGCGAAGGTGATGGTCAGGTCGTTGCCGAACACCTCGAACGCGACCTGGTTGACGACTTCCGGGATCACCGGATTCACCTTGCCGGGCATGATCGACGAGCCGGCCTGCACGGGCGGCAGGTTGATCTCGCCGAAGCCCGCGCGCGGGCCGCTCGACAGCAGCCGCAGATCGTTGCAGATCTTCGACAGCTTGACGGCGATCCGCTTGAGCACGCCCGACACCTGGACGAACGCGCCGCAATCCTGCGTCGCTTCGATCAGGTTCGGCGCGGTGCTCAGGTCGAGCCCGGTGATGCGGCGCAGCGCGGCCAGCGCCTTCTCCGCGTACTGCGGATGCGCGGTG
>NZ_BCPP01000988.1:0-2571 GCF_016586125.1 Burkholderia sp. E168m23 | reverse complement strand
GGCAGCACCGCGCTGTTCGAGCGCTTCACCGTGCGCTACCACGAAGCGCTCGACGCCCGCGCGTTCTTCACAGCGAAAGTGCTCGAGATGCGCCAGCGCCACGCGAAGTTCCAGGACACGCCGTACAGCCTCGAACCGAACGTGAAGGAAAGCCCCGGCGGGCTGCGCGACCTGCAGACGATCCTGTGGATTGCGCGCGCCGCCGGCTTCGGCAGCAGCTGGCGCGAGCTCGACACGCGCGGCCTCATCACCGACCGCGAAGCGCGCGAGCTGCGCCGCAACGAAGGCTTCCTGAAGACGCTGCGCGCGCGGCTGCACGTGATCGCCGGGCGCCGCCAGGACATGCTCGTGTTCGACCTGCAGACGCAGGCCGCCGAGAGCTTCGGCTATCAGCCGACGCAGGCCAAGCGCGCGAGCGAGCAACTGATGCGCCGCTACTACTGGGCCGCGAAAGCCGTCACGCAGCTCGCGACGATCCTGATCCAGAACATCGAGGCGCAGTTGTTCCCCGCGACGAGCGGCATCACGCGCGTGCTGTCGGCCGATCGCTTCGTCGAGAAACAGGGGATGCTCGAGATCGTCGACGACGGCGTGTTCGAGCGCCATCCCGACGCGATCCTCGAAGCGTTCCTGCTGTATGAGACGACCCGCGGCGTGAAGGGCCTGTCCGCCCGCACGCTGCGCGCGCTGTACAACTCGCGCGAGATCATGAACAACGCGTGGCGCCGCGATCCGCAGAACCGCGCCACGTTCATGCGGATCCTGCAGCAGCCCGAAGGCATCACGCACGCATTCCGGCTGATGAACCAGACGAGCGTGCTCGGCCGCTATCTGCTGAATTTCCGCCGTATCGTCGGCCAGATGCAGCACGACCTGTACCACGTGTACACGGTCGACCAGCACATCCTGATGGTGCTGCGCAACATCCGCCGCTTCGCGGTGGCCGAGCATGCGCACGAATACCCGTTCTGCAGCCAGCTGATCGGCAACTTCGAGCGCCCGTGGGTGCTGTACGTCGCGGCGCTGTTCCACGACATCGCGAAGGGCCGCGGCGGCGATCACTCGACGCTCGGGATGGCCGACGCGCGACGCTTCTGCCGTGAGCACGGCATCGCCGGCGACGACGCGGCGCTGATCGTGTGGCTCGTCCAGCATCACCTGACGATGAGCCAGGTCGCGCAGAAACAGGACACGAGCGACCCCGAGGTCATCAAGCGCTTCGCCGAGGTGGTCGGTAACGAACGCTACCTCACCGCCCTCTACCTGCTGACCGTCGCCGATATCCGCGGCACGAGCCCGAAGGTGTGGAACACGTGGAAGGGCAAGCTGCTCGAGGATCTGTACCGCATCACGCTCGCGGTGCTCGGCGGCGCGAACCCCGACGCGCATTCGGAGCTGAAGTCGCGACAGGAGCAGGCGCTCGCGCTGCTGCGCCTGGAAACCGTGCCCGACGACGCGCACCGCGCGCTGTGGGATCAGCTCGACGTCGGCTTCTTCCTGCGTCACGACGCGGCCGATATCGCGTGGCAGACGCGCGTGCTGTACCGGCACGTGAACGCCGAAACCGCGATCGTCCGCGCGCGCCCGTCGCCGATCGGCGACGCGCTGCAGGTGCTCGTGTACGTGAAGGATCGCCCCGACCTGTTCGCGGGCATCTGCGCGTATTTCGACCGCAACGGGCTGTCGGTGCTCGATGCGCGCGTCAGCACGACGCGGCACGGCTACGCGCTCGACAACTTCATCGTCACGCAGACCGAACGCGACGTGCGTTACCGCGACATCGCGAATCTCGTCGAGCAGCAGCTCGCGACGCGGCTCGCCGAAACCGCATCGCTGCCGGAACCGTCGAAGGGCCGCCTGTCGAGGCTGTCCCGGACGTTTCCGATCACGCCGCGCGTCGACCTGCGGGCCGACGAGCGTGGTCAGTACTACATCCTGTCCGTGTCCGCCAACGACCGGCCGGGCCTTCTCTATTCGATCGCGCGCGTACTCGCCGAACATCGGATCGGCGTCCATGCGGCGCGGATCAATACGCTCGGCGAGCGCGTCGAAGACATCTTCCTGCTCGCGGGCGCCGGCCTGTCCGACAACCGCCTGCAGATCCAGCTCGAAACCGAATTGCTGCGTGCGATCGCAGTCTGAATGAATCCCAGCGTTTATGCGCACCAAATTAACCGTCAAGAATCCGAAGCCGGCGTCGCCGACTCGCGCCCCTGTCCGCTCCGGCAGCCTCGTCGCCCGCAAGGCGGTGCGCCCCGCCGCGCCGCCCGCGGGGGATAAGCCGGCCCGCCCGAAGAAGGCGCCCGCTGCGGCCGCCGCTACCGGCGAGCGCTCGTTCAAGCCGCGCGGTGCCGCCGGCGCCGAGCGTCCGGGCGCGGATCGCGCACCGGCCAAGCGCGCCCCGCGTGACGGCGGTGCCGAGCGTGGCGCGCGCGCGCCGTATCGCGAGAACGCGGCCGGTGAAGGTGCGAAGCGCAGTTTTGGCGATCGGCGTACGTCGTCGGATCGCCCGCCGCGCCGCGATGACGATGCACGTCCGCGTCGCGCGAGTGGCGAAGGCAGCACACGCGC
>NZ_BCPP01000987.1:0-2575 GCF_016586125.1 Burkholderia sp. E168m23 | reverse complement strand
GGCTTGATCTCGCTGGGAATCCCCGCCGACGACAGCCGCGTCTTCAGATTGCGCGGCTCGATTTCCCGCGCGGCACGCGATACCTCCCGCAACGGCTTCAGCACATGGCTGATCGTCAACGGCAGCGTCAGTCCGAAAATGACGGTCGCAATGACCAGCACATAAACGACGGTCTTCGGTATCGGATCGATCCGCGTCCTGACGAGCGCATCGACGAGTTGGTCGCTGTGCGCCACCTGCACGTAATAGACGACGCTCCCGTTCAACGCGCGCTGCGTCGCGACCGCGTATGCCTTGCCGTCGATCGTGGTGGGCAGCACCTTGCCTGCCACCGTCGCGAGGTCCTCTGTCAGCCACGGTCGATCGTCGCTCGAAGGCACCGACGCCAGCAACACCTTCCCCGTCGCATCGAGCACGCGATACTTCACGTCGGCCGGCAAGAGCCGGAACATCACCGCCGGATGCTCGCCCAATCGCACGGATGCCGGCCGCCCGGCCGCATCGAAACGCATCCCGGCCACGATATGACGGATGCTCTCCATCTGCTGGCGCCGTCCCAGGAACTCGGGATATCGATCCAGAAAATAGACGGAAAGCGCGGACAGCAACGCCAGGCTGATGGCGAACGCGGCAACGTTGGTCACCCACAGACGCGTCGACAGACGCAGGACCCAATGACGGAACATGGCGGTTTTCTTACGAGGGAGTAGCCACGTGCGACACGCGGCGAAGCATCGTCACGCGTCCCGCAGCGCGAAGCCGGCGCCGCGGATATTGGTGAGCCGCATCGTTGCGCCGATCGCCGTCAATTTCTTGCGCAAGCGGTGCACGGTCACCTCGAGCGCGTTCGGCGTGACCGCTTCCGCGAGCCCCCATGCGGCATGCTCGAGGTTCGAATGCCGGACGGTCCGGCCCGCCGCTTCGATCAGGCAAAGCATGATCTGCAGCTCGGCCGGGGCCAGCAATACCGTCCGGTCGCCACAGCGCATCGCCCGCTGGGGCGGGTCCACGGTCACGTCCGCGAACGACGCGACGAGCGTCGTGAGCAGCGCCGGACGCCGCATCAGCGTACGGACGCGGGCGACGAGTTCGCTCATTTCGAACGGCTTGGTCACATAGTCGTCGGCGCCGCTTTCGAGTCCGTCGATGCGGTCATGCAACGCGTCGCGTGCCGTCAGCATCAGGCAAGGCATCATGCGCCCCGCCGCGCGCAGCGTCCGCAAGAACGCCAGACCGTCTCCGTCGGGCAATCCGCGATCGATGATCAGCAGCGCGTAATCGGCCCGGTCGACACCGTAAGCAGCTTCCCGAGCATTGCCGAACCGGTCGGATTCTATTCCCGCCGCGGCCAACGCCTGGGACAACAGGCCGGCCAGGCGCTCGTGATCCTCGACAATCGCCACTCTTGGCATGCTCGCACTCACTTGAACCGATACATGTAGCCGATCCGGGCCTCGGGAATGAACCGCCTGCCGACGAGCGGACTGTCGGTGATGCCGTCGCCGAGACGCGACACGCCCACGTCCACGAACATCGTCTGCTGCTTCGTCAGCCGGTAGTCGACACGCGTGCCGGCCGACACGTTCACGGCCGAACCCGCGCTGTAGGCGGCGCGCCAGGCACGCGCCTCGGATGGTCGCACGCCGTAATAGTAGTCGACGTATTTGTTGCTCAGCCATTCCACGCCGACATGTGGCGCGATCGAAAATGCGCCGACGGCGAACGCCTTCTCGAAGCCGATCTTCGCGCGCTCGCCCTTGTTTCCGCCGAGCAGGAAGCTACCCGACAACGTGCCGAAGCCGGTGCTCCATGACAGTGCAGGGCCGTACCAGAACGCGCCCTTGCGATTTTCCATGCCGTTGAGGATCGGCGCGTCCGAGCCCTTGTATCCGTCGAACAGCGAGAACTGGCCACGAAACGCGAGATTGACGCCACTCCAGCTGCCGATTTTCAGATCGACCGTGGTGCCGATGGCCTGCACCCATTTGTTGTCGAAGTAGACCAGCGGAAAAGGCAATACACGGGTGCCGTCGCCCCTGTAGGCCGACGGCTCGATGCCGACGCCGGCGCCCAATCCCCAGTGCGTGACGTTCGTCGCGTTGTTGAGGATAGTCAGCCCCGTATTGTCGGGATCGGGCGGGCTCGCGCCCTCGTCCGCCCACGCGGAAGCAGATGAAAGTGCAAATGAAGCGGCAATCAGCCATAACGGGCGTGCGCGGCGAGAGGCAATTTTCACAATCGTTCCTGGAGTCGAGGGTCGAAACGGGGGCTACTGTAGGACCAGTCGACTTACCGCTCACTTACCAGGAAAAAATCATCGCTTTGCGGACTGTGCGGGAAATGCAGATCGTGGGAAATATCGACGCAGGGCGAGCCTGTGTCGCCCCCGCGCCTTTAAGGAATATCGCAGTGCGCCCCGTCAAAACACCGTATGCAACCCCATCCGTGCGACCGCCTGACTCGCGGAACTCGACGCCCCGTCATTCACTTGGAACGAGGTCCGACTTTGGCAATGTCATCGACGAGCTTCTCCAGCTTGCTGACATGGTGAGTGATTTCCGCAAGGTCCCGATCG
>NZ_BCPP01000986.1:0-2578 GCF_016586125.1 Burkholderia sp. E168m23 | reverse complement strand
TCCGGATGCAGCACCATGCCGGCATCGTGTTCGCCGTCGCGGCGCACGCGCACGCGATTCTCGACGTCCTGCACGCCCAGGCAACCGTCGGCCAGATCCTCGATGTCGTGCTTCATCCAGCGCGCCGGCACCGTGCCCTCCAGCTCGACGCGCCCCGCCTTCACCTGCACGGTGACGTCGCTCACGTCGATCTCCAGCGCATGCGCGAGCCGCTCGCAGACGTCCTCGCGAATCCGCTCGTCCGAGCGCGTATAGCCTTTCGGCCCGCGGCGATGGCGCAGCGCGTCGCGTTCGGTGTCCGGGCCGAAGCGCGACAGGTCGGGGGCGCTGCCGCCGTAGCGCGGGTCGCCTCGGGGGTCGCCTCGGGGGTCGCCTCGGGGGTCGCCTCGGGGGTCGCCTCGGGGGTCGCCTCGGGGGTCGCCTATATCGCGCTCGCTGCCGTACCAGCCCATCCGGTGATGGCCGCGGTATTCCGGGCGCTCGCCGCCGTACCGCCCTTCGCGGCCCTGCGCGCGGCGGCCCGGGTCACCGTAGCCGCGCTCGGCGCCCCGCGCCGGCTCGCGCGCGCCGCCCGGCCAGTCCGGGTCGGCCGCGGCGCGCTGCTGGTCGGCCGGCCGCGCGGCCCGCTCGGTCCATTCGCTGCCCCAGTCTTCCGGGCCCACATCCTCGCTCGCGAATCGACGGTAAGCCGATTCGTAGTCTTCTTCCGGCCACCGTGCCGGGTCGTCCGGGATGCCGCGCTCGCCAGCGCCCCGGTACGCGCGTTCATTGCGCTCGCGCCAGTCGGGCGGGCCGCCACGCTCGCCATGCCGTCCGGGATATCGTCGTTGCATCGTGTCTCTCCTTGATCGCCTGCGCCGTGCACGGATCCATGCCGCATCGCGGCGCGCGTCGGTCGGGTGAATGCAAATCGCGTGCCGGCGCCGTTGCCGGGCCGCGACGGTTGCGCGTCGCAGCGTGGGGAAACCGTCAGGCGCCCCAATCTGCAACGCGATTGCAGTTTTTGCGTGCCGGGCGTCACGGCGCGCCGCCGGGCTCGTCCGGGTCGTCCGATTCGTCCGTCCGGCCGGGCTCGCTCAGCCGCTCGGTGCGGTCCGGCTCGATGTCGGCGCCTTCCTCCAGCGTCGAATCGCCGTCCGCCGACGCACGCTCGCCGGTGCCCGCGCGGTCCGTATCGCTGTCGAGTGCCGCGTCGCCGCGTTCGAGCGCGTGGTCGTCCAGCGGCGAATCGACGTCGAACGGATGGCGCCGCGCGCCCGCCGTGTCGCTGCCGCTGTCGGACGAGTCGCTCGGGCCGAGCGCCCGGCCGTCGCGGCCGCGGCTGGCGTTCTCGTCGTCCGGGCCGGCCGGTTCGTTGTCGGGATTCAGGGTGCTGTTCATGTCGGCCTCCTTGCGTGGCTTGCCGCCGGGCGGCCGGCCGGATGGCCGCCGCACGGCAGGCGGACGATCCGGTCGTGCAATCGGCATGCCGCGCCGGCCGCCGACGGTCGCGCCGGCGCCCATGTCGGCGGACGGCACGGCCGATGCGCACCCATTGATCAGCCGAATCGAGTTCCTTTATTCTTTCGGACGTGCCAATTCGATCCGCGCGGCCGCCGTCTGTCCGGCGGCGGTCCGGCGACCTGCGGCCGCCCGTATTTCCGACCTGCCGCTCCGATGAAGAAAGACGACGCCGATTTCCCCCCGCATCCGCCGCCCGGCCCGCCCGACGCGCGCGACCTGCAGCACCGCTTCGCCGAATTCCGGTTCCAGACCGTCGTGGAGTCGATCACCGACTACGCGGTGTTCATGCTGGACCCGTACGGCAACGTCGCGACGTGGAATGCCGGCGCGGAGCGCATCAAGGGCTACCACGCCGCCGAGATCGTCGGTCACCATTTCTCGCTGTTCTATCCGATCGACGCGATCACGGCCGGCCGGCCGTCTCAAGGGCTCGCGTTGGCCGCGGCGCACGGCCACTTCCAGGACGAAGGCTGGCGCGTGCGCAAGGACGGCACGCAGTTCTGGGCAAGCGTGACGATCACGCCGGTGCGCGACGCGATGCAGGAGCTGTGCGGCTTCATCAAGATCACGCGCGACATGACCGAGCGCAAGCGGCTCGAGGAGCTGGAGGCGTCGACGCAGCGGCTCAGCGTATTCATCGCGATGCTCGCGCACGAGCTGCGCAACCATCTGGCGCCGCTGCGCAATTCGGTCGGCGTGCTGCAGAGCCTGCCCGATCCGGCGCCCGTGCTCGCGCAGTGTCGCGACGCCGTGAACCGCCAGGTCGGGCAACTGACGCGGCTCGTCGACGATCTGCTCGACGTCGGGCGCATCACGGCCGGCAAGGTCGAGCTCGACGCTCGCCCGGTCAGCGTGCGCGACGTCGTGTGCCGCGGCGTCGAGAGCATCCAGCCGAAGCTGGCCGCCCGCGGGCAATGGATCCGCGTCGACCTGCCGACCGACTCCGTGGTGCTGCACGGCGACGACGCACGGCTCGTGCAGGTGCTGCACAACCTGCTCGACAACGCATCGAAATTCTCGCCGCACGGCGGCCGAATCGACGTTGGCGCGCGAATCGAAGGGCCATTGGTGGCGA